>JAFZYZ010000086.1 GCA_017615975.1 Clostridia bacterium
TCTGTTGGCGACCCGAAGGGGGCTCGAACCCCTGACCTCCAGCGTGACAGGCTGGCGTACTAACCAACTGTACTACCGGGCCGTATGGTTTTAAGGGAGTGGTGGGCCTTCACGGACTCGAACCGCGGACCAATCGGTTATGAGCCGACCGCTCTAACCAACTGAGCTAAAGGCCCTTAAAACGCTATCGTTTTAATGAATAGAGGTTTGTAGTTAGTTGGTCGGGGTGAAGAGACTCGAACTCCCGACCCCATGGTCCCAAACCACGTGCGCTACCAACTGCGCTACACCCCGTTTCATAACAATGCTTTATAATGTTATAATAAATCGGAAAAATTGTCAAACAAAATAAGGTGTTTTTTGAAAAAAAGATAAAAAATTTTTACAAGGCGGTAATTGCCGTTTTTGACAAAAGAATATTCTTTTTGATATAATACGATATTTTTTCTTTTAAGGTTTATGATAATCTTTACCTATCGTTTTAAGTGGGGGAGATTTATGGAAATCAAATACGCAAAATCGGGCGAAACTCTCACCGTTTATTTAAAAGGGGAACTGGACGAGTTTTCCGCGTTGGGGGCGAAAAGCGTGCTTGACAAACTGATTTTGGATAATATAAATTCCGAAAAGATAGTGTTTGATTTAAGCGAGATAACCTTTATGGACAGTACGGGGATAGGCTTACTTATCGGAAGGTATAAAAAGATAAAACAGTTTAACAGGCGCGCGTACATAACGGGTGCGAACGTTGCCACCGAAAAAGTGATACAACTTGCGGGGCTTTACAGAATAATGCCAAAATTTTAATTCAGGGTGAATATAAATGAAAACAGATTATTTTAAGATTACTTTTTCATCGCTATCAAATAACGAAGCGTTTGCGCGTTCGGTTGTCGGGGTGTACGCGTTAAGGCTTAACCCCTCGGTGTCGGAAATCAGCGACATAAAGACCGCCGTAAGCGAAGCGGTAACTAATTCCATAGTTCACGGTTATCCGGATTCGGTAGGGGAAATCGTGTTGGAAGGGTATGCGGAAGACGACGTTTTACATATAAACGTTTTCGACGAAGGCGTCGGAATCGAAAACGTAAGCGCCGCCCTAGAACCGTTTTATACGACGAAAGGCGAAGAGGAACGTTCGGGCATGGGTTTTACCATAATGAAAAGTTTTATGGACGACGTTAGTGTTCTTTCCGAACGCGGCAAAGGCACGAAAGTTTATATGTTAAAAAAATTAGGAATCGACGCTAAATAAAAGGCTATGCTTGTTCAGGACGAATTACTTGAGAACATAAGAAAAGCAAAGCAAGGCGACGAAAGTGCAAAGAGCGTAATTTTCACCGAAAACGCACCGCTTTTAAAGAGTATTATACGCCGTTTTACTGGCAAAGGAATAGAGTACGACGACTTGTACCAGATTGCCTGTATCGGTTTTTTAAAGGCGATAAATAACTTTGACGAGAGTTTCGGGGTGAAGTTTTCGACCTACACCGTACCGATGGTAATAGGTGAAATAAAACGGTATATGCGAGATAACGGCGCGATAAAGGTGTCGAGAACGCTGAAAATTCTTGCCAACAAGATAAACAAATATATAGACGGGTATCAGACGGAGAACAACGTGCCGCCAAGTGTGGAAGATATAGCGAAAAGGTTCGGAATAACCGAAGACGAAGTGGTAGTTGCTATGGACAGCGCGCGTATGCCCGTTTCTATCTTCGATAAATTCGACGACGAAGAGGACGGTGCGGAACTTATCGATAAACTGTCGTATGCCGACGGGGAAGAGAAAATTCTCGATAAGATTCACATATCTAATATAATATCAAGGCTTGACGAACGGGACAGAAAGATTATAATAATGCGGTTTTTCAGAGACAGAACGCAGACGGAAATAGCCGAAAGTTTAGGTGTTTCGCAAGTGCAGGTCTCGCGTCTTGAAAACAGGATAATAGATAGAATACGGAAGGAATACGACGAATAAGTGATATTTTGGTTTAATTTTATAATATAGGTTAATGTGTAATTAAATATGGTTGCAAATTTATTTTTTTAGTGTTAAAATTAAATTACCACATCATTTTAATATTTTTACTATACAGGAGCAAACTACGTTGGTAGTTATATGCTCTCGATTTTAATATTCCTGTATGGTGTTAAAAATGGTGTGGTAGCTATGCGGAGCGTATTCTACGGTGTCGTTTCGTATAGGAACGGCACCTTATTTTATACCGTAGAAAAGGAGTATACAAATGAAAGAATACAAAGTTTTAACACAAAAAGACAAATTATTTTCAGGCAAATTTGACCCTCTTAAATTAGAAGCTGCAATAAATTCTTATGCTCAACAGGGATTTAGGGTTGTCGGTTGCGCAACGGCTGAAATATCTGCCGGATTTAGCAACAGAGAAGAGATGGTTATAATATTAGAAAGAGACATCTAATGTTTTATCCATTGAAATATAAGGATATAATTATTGCCGAAGGAAATCCTGACAAAGAATATACAGTACTTGGTGAAGTTGATTGTACCTTGGGCGGATTTTATTCTCAAATGAAATCTTTAAATGACGTGAAAGAAACACTATACCAACAAGCAAAGTTATTAAACGCAAATGCAATAATAAATTTTACATATGGACAGAAGAAAAAGTTTTTTTCATTAGAAGGAGTTGTGTTTTACGGCAAGGGTGTGGCTGTAAAATTCAGAAATATAGAGAGCATTTTAGATTTGTGTAAATAATTTTTAATTTGAATTTATTATTTATATATTTACTACCAGCGAGATTGCCACGCCCGCTATGCGGGCTCGCAATGACAATAAAATATCGGAATTTGTGTAAAAACGAATTTCGATATTTTTTAATGATTAAAAATAGAATTTATTAGCGTTTCCCGTATATATAAAATCCGTTTACTCATATTAAAAGAGTAATGAGAAAAATAACCGATATAACATATATGAGAAATTCCGACGAGCGTGAAAGTTTTTTACAGTCTTTCGCGAAAAAGGAGTATAAAAATGAAAAACGATAAAGATTTTATCAATGAAAACTATCTTAATTACGTCAAGTCCGTATCGCCGAAGACCAACGAACCGCGTTCGCTTATCCGCGCGTTTTTCGTGGGCGGGCTTATCTGCTGTATCGGGCAGGGAATACGCTATTTGTTCGAGTACGCGGCGGGACTTAACGGCGACGAACTTGCGGCTTACGTTTCCGCGGTGCTTATATTTTTAGGCGCATTTCTTACGGGGCTTGGGGTTTACGACAGAATAGGCAAGTTTGCGGGTGGCGGTTCGATAGTGCCTATAACGGGCTTTGCGAATTCCGTGGTGTCGCCCGCTATAGAATTCAAAACCGAAGGCTATATTTACGGCGTGGCGGCTAAAATGTTCGTTATCGCAGGTCCGATTATAGTGTTCGGGGTGTTCGGCAGCGTAGTCGTAGGGCTTTTGCATTTCGGAATTATCAATATTTTTTAAGGAAGTAAATATGAGAACGGTATTTTTTAAGAATAAACCCGCTATAATCGCCACGTCGTCCGTCGGCGGGCCGAAAGAGAGTTCGGGGAATATAGGCGAATATCTGGAAGTTAAGTCAGATGATGATACTTTCGGCGAAAAAACCTTTGAAAAAGCCGAAAAGAAGATTCTTTACACGGCAATCGGAAACAGTATAAACAACGCAAAGAAATCCGTTTCCGAAATAGACGCGATAATTGCGGGCGACCTTTTGGATCAGATAATTTCCGCGACTTTTTCGGCGCGCAATTTCGATTCGGGGTATCTCGGAGTATATAACGCCTGCGCGACGTTTACGGAGGCTATAACGCTTGGTGCAACGCTTATTAACGGCGGACACTTAAACTACGTGGTTTGCGGCACGAGTAGTCATTTTTCTTCCGCGGAACGGCAGTACAGGTATCCTTTGGAACTGGGGTGTACCCGTCCGCCGCAGGCGCAATGGACGGTAACGGGTGCGGGCGCGTGCGTTCTGGGCAGCGGTAAAGGTCCGAAAGTTCTTTCGGCGACAATAGGCAGAGTGATAGATTTCGGCGTGGTGGACGTAAACAATATGGGCGCGGCAATGGCACCCGCCGCAGCGGATACCTTATATACTCATTTTAAGGAAACGGGAACGAGTCCCGAGGATTACGACGTGATAGCAAGCGGGGACTTGGGCGCACTCGGTTCTGAAATATTAAAAGACCTTATATGGCAAAAGGGGTACGATATAAGCCGCAATCATACCGACTGCGGGAAGATGGTTTATACTATGAACGAAAAGGAATATCAGGGCGGTAGCGGCGCGGGCTGTTCTTCAATGGTGTTCTGTTCCTATTTCTACAAAAAACTGTGCGAGAAAAAAATAAAGAAAATGCTTTTAATGTCAACGGGCGCGCTGCTGTCTTCGCTTTCTTCTCAACAAGGGGAAAGTATTCCGGGGATAGCCCACCTTATAAATATAGAGTGCTGAAAAGGTGTAATAAATTATGGAAATATTTTTAATGTTTTTAAAAGTTTTCGCAGTCGGCGGCGCAATATGCACGCTGGCGCAACTGCTTATCAATTATACTAAAATGACCGCGGGTAGAATTCTCGTTTATTTTCTTATAGCGGGGCTTGTGCTGCAAACTTTCGGGCTTTATCAGTATTTGGTCGATTTTGCGGGCGCGGGGGCGACCGTGCCTATATCGGGCTTCGGCTATCTGCTTGCCAAAGGCGCTATGGAGGGGGCGAAAAAGGGGCTTTTCGACGCGATAACGGGCGGTATAACCGCCGCTGGTATGGGAATTACGGCGGCTATCGTGTTCGGCTATCTGTTCGCGCTTTTATTTAAGTCCAAGTCTAAAATGAACTGATAATTCGTAAAAATCATAAAAATTCCTCTTGTCGCATAATCTCTACTATGATAGAGTGTACCGAGGAAGATATCTATTACAAGACTTTCAGGGTAAAGAACCGCAAAAGGCGAAAAGTTAAGCGGCTTTTGATTTTTACCGTAATAATTCTATGCGTGGGGATACTGTTTTATCATATAAACGGTGCTGTTTTCACGCTGGTTTCCGGAATATGCGAAGATTACGCCTATTCGGCGTCCCTTTCTTCCATAAACGAGGCGGTAATAACTTCGCTTAACGAAGAACTTAAATACAGCGATTTGATTAAAATAGAAAAGAATAACGACGGAGACATTTCGCTGATGAGTGCCGACGCGTTAAAAATCAACGCGGTAAGCAGAACGGTTGCGGGCAAAACGGAAGAAATCTTAAAAGGAAAACTTGCGGACGGGATACCCGTACCGCTTTTTGCGTTTACGGGCATAAAACTTGCGTCCGGTTTCGGACCTAACGTCAAATATTACGCCATAACCGTAGTGGGGGTAAACTGCGGGTTTGACGGAAAATTTGCGTCCGTCGGGATAAATCAGACGCTGCACTCGCTTTATATAAAAGTCGATTGTAAGGTAGATATAGAGTTCTTGTATAAAAAGCGCAGTTTTACCTGTGCTTCCGAAGTGCTGGTAAGCGAAGCGGTTTTGGTCGGAAAAGTTCCGGAAACCTATCTTAAAGGCGCATTATTCAGATAAACGCTTGACAATAAAGGTAAAAAGGGGGTATAATAAAAAAAACGTTGAAGAAGACAGACGGAAACAAGGCTTATTAAAGAGAGAAAAACTCGTCGGCTGAAAGGTTTTTCATTTAAGCGTTTTCGGTATTCACTTCGGAGTTGCGCGGCAGAAATACAGGTTAGAGTAGGCCTCGTCGGGCGTTTCCCGTTATAGAAATCAATAAGGCTCTTATTTAAGAGTGAATTAGGTGGTACCGCGTTTATCAACGCCCTATTTTAGGGGCGTTTTTTTTTTTTTTATATGAGAATTTATTAA
>JAFZYZ010000087.1 GCA_017615975.1 Clostridia bacterium
ATATCCGCAAAGCGACGTAACGGCGGCAAAGGGCGCGGAATTATCTTCTTACGTGCAGACAAAACCTTCAAACGGCAACAACAACGGATGGACAAGTTATAATTATTATATGGTTAGTAGCAATGATACGGACTTTATGTGGTATAAAGACGTGGATGTGGATAATAACGGTACAAAAGATTATCGTGCCGTGTACTTTACGAGTTATAGACCGTGGAAAACGGGACGTACCGGTACTTCAATAGACAGTAATCAAGACGACAACGGATATTATACGGGCAACGTATATTGGTTTAAATTCGAGCCTATAAAGTGGAGAATATTAAGTGAGAAAAATAATACCGCGATAATCCTTGCGGAACTGGTACTCGACAATCAGGATTATAACTATAGTGGTAGTACAAGGACGATAAATAACCAAACGGTACAAGCAAACAATTATGAATACAGCAGTATAAGGGCGTGGCTTAACGATAACTTCTATAACACGGCGTTTAACGAATACGAAAAGACAATAATAAACACGATAGAAGTAGATAACAGCGCGCGTAGTACTAACCCCGATAACGACGCTACGTATTGGAACTACGGAGCAAACAGTTACGCTTGCAATAACACTTACGATAAAGTATGGTTGCTATCACTGCAAGAAGTGACGACGGCGGAGTACGGTTTTGCAGAAAGCCCGACTGCTTATGACACGTTAAGACAAAAGAAAACGAGTGCTTACGCACAGTGTCAAGGTGCTTATACTCATAATTACGGTGGGGATTATGACGGCAACGGTTCTTGGGCACTTCGTTCGCCGCATTACTCGTATCAGTACGTCAATCAATCCAAGTCAGTTCAGGATGATGGCAGTGCAAAGGGGGGTGGCGATGCGGATTACCTTAACGGTGTCGTGCCCGCTTTGCAAATTTCGCTGTCTGCTGATGAAATAGTAGGAACGTACGAAGTTTATTCTTGGGCTATTGGTGACGAAACGGTTTATGCGGGGCAGGAATACAATGGGGAAACTTTTAACGCTGAAGACTTGATTTTTAACGTTAATAAAGACGGCACGTGCAGGTTTGTCCATATGGGGATTTTGTCTTACGAAGGGACTTGGGAAAAGATTGCAAACGGAGAATACAGGTGTATAGTGAGACATGTTGACGCGGAGGACTGGTTTATAACGGACAATTTTACTTTAGAACACGGAAAGATTACGTTTGGCGAATTTTTTGCAGACTACGTATTTATTAAGCAAAATTAAATCTGTTTTTCGTTGGAAATTTGAAAATTTAAACACTTTGGTAAATAAAGCGGCGGGCAAAATGCCCGCCGCTTTATTTACCGTTCCCCTTATAAGGAACAGGCGTGTTAATAATTAAAATTACTTTATAACCCTTACTTTAATAATATCGGGCAGGGCGGAGATGTGTTCCACCGTTTTTGCGGGAATATCCGCGTCCGTGTCTATTAAAGTCGCGGCGTAATCGCCTTTGGACTGGTTGGACATGTTCGCGATATTGATACCTTCCGCACCGACCTGGCCGGTTATCTGCGCTAAAATATTATTGACGTTTTTATGCAGAACGACAAGCCTTGCTTTAGCCGTTCTCGGCATAGAACAAGCGGGGTAGTTTACCGAATTCACGATATTTCCGTTTTCGATATAGTCGATAAGTTCGCGTGCCGCCATAACCGCGCAGTTGTCTTCCGCTTCCGGCGTGGATGCGCCGAGATGCGGGATGCAGATAATATTTTCAATACCTATAAGTTCGTCCGCGGGGAAATCTACTATATAGCGCGCAACTTTGCCCGTTTCCACAGCCTTTATCATATCTGCGTTGTTGACAAGTTCGCCGCGCGCGCAGTTTATAATAACCACGTTATCTTTCATCTTACGGATATTGCCCGCGTTTATAAAGTCTTTGTTCTGCGCTGCGATATAGGGAATATGTATGGTAATATAGTCGCAATTTTTATATATTTCGTCTATATCCTTGACGACCGCAACGTGCCTTGAAAGTTTAAGCGCGGAATTTACCGAAAGGAAAGGATCGTAGCCCAAGACTTTCATACCGAGACCTATCGCCGCGTCGGCAACTTTTGCACCGATAGCGCCGAGACCTATGATACCGATGGTTTTGCCTTCGATTTCAGGACCTACGAATTTGCTTTTGCCTTTTTCGACGAGTTTACCGACTTCGTCGCCCTGACCTTTAAGGGTTTTGGTCCATTCGATAGCGTCGATTATTTTTCTCGAACCCAAAAGCAGCGCGCTTATAACGAGTTCTTTAACCGCGTTGGCGTTAGCGCCCGGGGTGTTGAAAACGACTACGCCTTCTTTCGCGTATTCGTCAACGGGGATATTGTTCACACCAGCACCCGCACGCGCAATAGCGATAGTTTCGGGGGCGAGGGCATAGCCTTGCATTTTGAAACTGCGCAGCATAATGCCTATCGGCTTTTCCACGTCCGACGCAACGTTGTAAGTGCTGTCGAACACGTCGTTTATAACGGGGCTTATGGAGTTAAGCGTTAAAATATTTTTCATATTACTTATTCTCCATTTCAAATTTCTTCATAAATTCTATAAGCGCTTTAACGCCTTCTATCGGCATAGCGTTGTAGATAGAAGCGCGCATACCGCCGACGAGTCTGTGTCCTTTCAAGGAGACAAGCCCGACTTTCGCCGCTTCCGCAACGAATTTTGCGTTTAACTCTTCGGTCGGCGCAACGAACGGCACGTTCATAAGCGAACGGTCTTTCTTGTTGACGCTGTTGGTATAGAAAGACGAGTTGTCGATAAAGTCGTAAAGCATTTTCGCCTTTTCTTCGTTGATTTTCTGCATCGCGGGAACGCCGCCTAACGCCTTTAAATGCCTGAATACCAGCATAGCCATATAGATGGGCCAGCAGGGCGGGGTGTTGTAGAGGCTTTCGTTCTTGTCCTGAATATCATAGCGCAGCATAGTGGGACATTCGGGGAGTTGTTTGCCCAAAAGATCCTTTCTGACAATAACGATAGTAAGACCTGCGGGGGCTACGTTTTTCTGCGCGCCCGCATAGATAAGTCCGAATTTTTTAACGTCAACGACTTCGGACAGTATAGAAGAACTCATATCCGAAACGAGCGTTGCTTTAGTTTCGGGGAGTTCGGTAAATCTCGAACCGAAAATGGTGTTGTTGTGCGTAAAGTGCACGTAGTCGATATTATCGCGGAACTTAATGTTTTTCACGTCGGGGATATAGGTGAAGTTTGCTTCTTTGGAAGAAGCGGCAACCGCCATATCGCCGTACTTTAAGCCTTCTTCGTAGGCTTTGGTCGCGAAATTGCCCGTCAATATGTAATCGGCTTTTCTGTTTACGGCAAGGTTTAAGGGAACTGCCGCAAATTGCTGAGACGCGCCGCCCTGAACGAATAAAACCGAATAGTCGTCGGGGATATTCATCAGTTCGCGGAGAAGCGCGTTGGCTTCCGCGTTGACCGCCATAAACGGTTTGCCGCGGTGGCTCATCTCCATAATGCTCATACCTGTTCCAAGGTAATCGGTAAGGTCTTTCTTTGCTTCTTCTAAGACGGGAAGAGGCAAGGTGGAAGGACCGGCTGCAAAGTTAAATACTCGCATAGTTTCTTTTCTCCTTTTTAAGATATTATCGAGTAGGGCTTTCCCTACAAGAAAGATTATACACTTTTCGGCACTTTTTTACAAGCGAATTTAAGGGGTAAAACCAAAAAAACGGCGCATACCGCCTATTTGCGTTTACTTTTGAAAAAAATAAGTGTATAATAAACTTGGTAAGTTTTTACTACTAAGATACGTCTTGCGGAATACGCAGTAGCGTTTCCGCTAAAATATAAGGAGTAATTTTGAAAAGAGAAAACAGAAAAGTCCCAGCGGGCGGGACGGTAAAAATCGGAAAAAAACAGCACGAAAAACCCGCAAAATCTTTAAAGACCGCAAAAGCGGCAAAACCTGCGCAAAACAGGCCGCGCGGGGAGAAACAGGACAAAAAAACGCTTAAAATAAGATTTCTCGGCGGCGTGGGCGAGATAGGTAAGAACATGACCGCGTTAGAGTACGGTAAGGATATAATCATTATCGACGCAGGGCTTACTTTCCCGAGTGAAAATATGCCCGGGGTGGATTTGGTTATTCCGGACGTAGCCTACCTTGCGCAGAATAAAAGCAAAATTCGCGGCATAGTGATAACCCACGGGCACGAAGACCATATCGGCGGACTGCCGTATATATTACAGGATATTTCCGCGCCCGTTTTCGGCACTAAACTTACGCTTACTTTAATCGAGAACAAACTTAAAGAACGGAAGATAAACGACGCGGTGCTTAACTGCATTAAACCGAATTCCGTAGTCAAACTCGGTTGTTTTTCGGTGGAATTCATAAACGTAAACCACTCCATAGCGGGCGCGGTGGCGCTTTCTATAACTACGCCCGTCGGCGTGGTGTTCCACTCGGGCGATTTTAAAATCGACTATACGCCCGTAAGCGGCGAAGTGATAGACCTGACGAGAATATCCGAAATCGGCAAGAAAGGCGTACTGCTTTTAATGGCGGAATCTACAAACGTGGAACGCGAAGGCTTTACTATGAGTGAATCGGTAGTAAAGGAAACCTTAGAACACGTTTTCAGCGACAACGCGTCGAGAAGACTTATAATAGCGACTTTTGCGTCCAACGTGCACAGGCTTCAACAGATACTCGATTTAGCCAAGAAATATAAGCGTAAAGTCGCCTTCTCGGGCAGAAGTATGATAAATATAGCGGAGGCGGCGGAAAAAATCGGCGAACTTAAAATCCCCGACAATCTGATAGTGGACGTGGAAAAGACGGGGAGTTTTAAAGACGGGCAGATAGTTATAGTTTCCACGGGCACGCAGGGCGAACCTATGAGTGCTTTAACCCGTATGGCAAGCGGGGAATTCAATAAAGTCAAGATAGGTAATAACGACACGGTGGTAATAAGCGCGTCGGTTATTCCCGGTAACGAAAAGATGATTTACGGAGTAATAAACAACCTGTATCGGCTGGGTGCGGAAGTTATCTACGAATCGCTTGAACCCATCCACGTTTCCGGGCACGCGTTAAAAGGCGAACTGCGTACCTTGCACGCGCTTGTTAAGCCTAAATTCTTTATACCCGTGCACGGGGAATACCGCCATCTTAAAAAGCACGCGGGACTTGCCGAAGAAATGGGTATGAAGCCGCATAATATCGTAATCGCGGAAATAGGCGATACGGTGGAAACGGACGGAAAGAATATAAAACTCGGCGAAAAATTCCCCGCGGGTTCGCGTTTTGTGGACGGTGTGGGGATAGACGGAGCGGACAGTTTCGTACTGCGCGACAGAATACACTTATCGGAAGACGGGCTTTTAGTCGCCGTCGTCGCGGTGGAAGAACTTTCGGCAACGCTTTCTTCGGTGGAGATAGTCAGCAAGGGGCTGATGATGACGGAAAATACCGTCGCGGAAGCCAAAGCCGCGCTTTCAAACACCTTAAAACAGGTGGATATGCGGGCGTTAAGGGACGAAACGGAACTCTCTAGCATAATCCGCAGAAGTTTAAGAAATTACGTGTTCAAGGCGACCAAGAAAAATCCTATGATAATACCTATCGTGATGGTGGTGTAGCGTGGACGAACGGCTTTTAGCCCTACGGAAAAACGCTGCCCTTCGCGGCGAACCGGTACTGCGCGACAAATCCTTCGAACTGCTTATCAGAACCGTTAAAGAGAAACAGCCGAAAAGTATTCTCGAAATAGGCGTAAACGAAGGGTATTCGGGGATTGCTATGCTGCTTAATTCAAGCGGCGCGCGGCTTACGGGGATAGAGATAGACGAAGAAAAGGTAAAAAAAGCGCGCGAAAATTACCGAATTTTCGGCGTGGAAAATAAAGCAAAGATTTTTCTCGGCAACGCGTCGGAAATAATACCGCTGCTTTCCGCAAAATACGACTTTATCTTTCTCGACGGACCGAAAGGGCATTACGGCGAATATTGCGACAATCTGTTGTCCGCGTTAAACCTTGGCGGCGTGCTGTTTGCGGATAACGTTCTGTACCGCGGGTACATAGGCGAAAACAGGAAAGCGCCGCATAAACACGCAACGATAAAGCACTCTATAGAAGAATTTTTGCGTAAGATAACCGAAAACAAAGGTCTTAAAACGGTAGTGTACGATATAGAAGACGGGGTAAGCATAACCGAAAAACTCTATGAATAAAATCGAATTGTTAGCCCCTGCCGGGGATTTTTCAAAACTTAAAACGGCCTTACTTTACGGCGCGGACGCGGTGTATGTAGGCGGTAAGGAGTTCGGCTTGCGTGCAAACGCCGGCAACTTTACCGACGAAGAGTTAGAAGCGGCGGTGTTTTACGCGCACTCTCTCGGTAAAAAGATATATATCACCGTAAATATTCTGGCGAGAAATTACGATATAGACAAGGCGGCGGCATACTTTAAGTTTCTCGAAAAATTAAACGCGGACGGCGCTATCGTTTCGGACGCAGGGCTTATCGTTTTGGCAAGAGAAGTTGCGCCCGACCTTAAGATAAACCTTTCCACGCAGGCAAGCGCGCTTAACTACAAGGCGGTGGAATTCTGGAAAAAACAGGGCGTAAAACGCGTTATTTTAGCGCGCGAACTGTCTTTAAAAGAAATAGCGGAAATCCACGCGAAAGTTCCGGATATAGAGATAGAAACCTTTATACACGGCGCTATGTGCATAAGTTTCAGCGGGAGATGTCTTTTGTCCGACTACCGCGCGGGCAGGCCTTCTAACCGCGGGGAGTGCGTGCAGGCGTGCCGCTGGAATTACGAAATCCGCGAAAAGGGTAGCGGCGGCGCGTTTATGGAAATGGAAGAAGACGACCGCGGCACTTATATATTAAATAGTAAGGATTTAAATTTATCCGATTATATAGCGGAACTCGGCGAAGCGGGGGTGTGCTCTTTTAAGATAGAAGGGCGTATGAAATCGGAATACTACCTTGCGACGGTTATAAACGCTTACCGCCGCGCACTCGACGCCTATTATAAAGTCGGCAAGGAGTACGTTAAAGACGGCTTTTACCGCACGGAACTTGAAAAAACCGCGCACAGGGAATTTACCACCGCCTATCTTTTGGGCGAGAACGACAGGACGGAGAACTTTACCGACAGCCAAAGCCGCGGCACGCATAAATTCGTGGCGGCGGTATTAGGCGCTGGCGACGGGTACGCGCTTGTCGAAATGCGCAACCGCTTTAAGGCGGGTGATAAACTCGAAGTGCTGTCGCCCACCGACAATTTTAATAAAATAATAACCGTGGGCAAGATGGAAACGGAAAAGGGCGAAGAGATAGAAGACGCTAAAATCGTTCAGCAGAAAATAAAACTCTTTACCGATTTGAACCTTTCCGCAGGCGATATATTAAGAATAAAATCGGACGAGTAAAAAAATTAAAAAAATTGTAAAAAACCTGTTATTTTTATTGACACGCTAATAAAAGCGTGTTAATATATTACCGTAGAGTTAACATATGCTAACCGAAAGGAAAGCAAATTTTTTTAACAGAGAGTTAACCTATGCTAACTGAAAGGAGAAATTATGCCGATAATACTTGCGCCGACGAATAGGGAACTGAAAATATTGAGAGTTTTAACCGACGAAAAGACTAAAAAACATCTGGAAAGTCTTGGGATAACGGCAAACGGAACGATAACGGTGTTATCTTCGGGCGGCGGCGCGGTCGTGTGCAAGTTAAAGGAAGGCAGAATTGCGCTTGACAGCAATATATCGACGAAGATATTAGTTGCCGAAGCGTAAGGGCGATAAAATGCCAGAAACGGTAAATCGTAGAAATATAATATAAAGGAGACCATATATGCAAAAAATTTTAAGTGATTTTATAATCGGCGAGACGGGGATAGTAAAATCCGTCGTCGGCGAAGGTAAAATAAAAAGGCGGCTTTTCGATATGGGGATAACCCCCGGGGCGGAAGTGCTTTTGAGAAAGAAAGCGCCGCTTGGCGATCCTATCGAAATCACGATACGGGGCTACGAATTAACTCTTCGCAAAACCGAAGCGCAATTGGTCAATATGGAGGTGAAAGGATGAAACGGTTTGCATTAGCGGGCAATCCCAACAGCGGAAAGACGACGCTTTTTAACGGGCTTACGGGATCTACGGCACACGTGGGCAACTGGCCGGGGGTTACCGTGGATAAAAGGGACGGCGTTTATAAAAAATGTGCAGAACCGATTTCCATAATCGATCTTCCGGGGATTTATTCGCTGTCGCCGTATACTCCCGAAGAAGTTATCGCGAGAAATTACGTTTTAGACGAAAAACCCGACTGCGTGATAAATATAGTGGACGCTACGAATTTAGAACGCAACCTGTATTTAACCACTCAAATTATGGAGATAGACGTGCCTATTATAATCGCACTCAATATGATGGACGCGGTGGAAAAACGGGGGGATAAGATAGACGCGAAAGCGCTTGAAACTAAACTCGGCGTGCCCGTGGTTTCTATTTCAGCGTTAAAGGGCGCCGGGCTTACGGAACTTATGGACAGGGCGTACGAAACGAGTAAAGCGCCGCGCAAGGGCAGAACGGTTTTAGAAAGCGGCGCACTCGCGCACTTAATAACCGACGTAAAAATCGCTCTGGACGGGCAAGGCGTGGAAAATCCCTTGTTCCACGCGGTAAAACTCGCTGAAGAAGACGAACTCGAAGTGCGGGCGCATAAAGATACCGTGAATATGGTGGAAGAGTTCAAAAAGACTTTTAAGGACGATACTTTCGGCGACGATTTCGAGGCTTTAATCGCGGACGGCAGATATAAGTACATATCGGAGAACTTTTCTTCGGTAATAACCAAAAAGAACAAAGAAAAATTCGCATCGACGAAATCCGACAAGGTGGACAGAGTATTAACGCATAAGATTTGGGGCATACCCATCTTTCTGTTAGTTCTTTTCGCTATATTCCATACGACTTTCAGCGAAGATTTCCTGTATCTCGGCAAAATTTTCGGATTTTCGTCTCTTGAAGACCTTGGCGTAAACACCGAAGCGTTAGGCGGTAAACTTCTCGCTTGTTTTTACGACGGCGCGGTGTTTTCACCGGGGGTTATAATCAATAATCTATGGAATAATATTATAGTCGAATACGCATTCGGTTGGCTGGTTGATATAATCGCGGAAAGCGGTATGAGTAGTTGGGCGATAGGCTTACTTAACGACGGTATTATCGAAGGTCTTAAATCGGTACTTTCTTTCCTGCCGTGGATACTCGTGCTTTTCCTGTTCTTTTCAATTTTGGAAGATTCGGGGTATATGGCGCGTATCGCGTTTATTCTCGACAGAATGTTCAGAAAATTCGGGCTGTCCGGCAGAGCGTTCTTGCCTATGATAATGGGTTTCGGCTGTTCCGTTCCCGCTATGATAAATACTAGGACTTTGGCGGACGATAAGGAACGCGCGGCAACCGTCAGGGTAATACCGTTCTTCTCTTGCAGTGCGAAACTGCCTATCCTGACCGCGGTTGCGGGCGCAATCGTCGCGACTTTCGGCGTAGGGAACGCGGATCTTATTACTTACGGTATGTATTTACTCGGTATCACTTCGGCAATCCTTGCGGTGCTGTTTATGAGAAATACCACCCTTAAAGGCGAAACTCCGCCCTTTATAATGGAACTGCCCGCGTACCACGCGCCGCAGTTTAAGAACCTGATGATACACCTTTGGGATAAGGCAAAGCACTTTATCAAAAAGGCGTTTACGATAATCGTCGCGTCAACCATAGTTATATGGGTGCTGTCTCACTTCTCGTTCTCTTGGGCGTTTTTGGAAGACGAACAAATAAGCGAGAGTATATTAGCCCAACTTTCGATGCTCGTTCAGCCGATATTTACGCCGCTTGGGTTCGGCAGTCAACTCGGCGAATTCGGTTGGGTGTTCGTGGTCGCGGCAATTTCGGGACTTATAGCAAAGGAAAACGTTATTTCCACTTTCGCTACTTTGGCGGCTTGCCTTGCGGCGGTTGCAAGCCTTAATATCAACGGACTTGACATAGAAGCCGAAGAGGGTATCGGCGCGGTGCAAGCAATGATAAATGCGACGGGAATAGGCGTTCCGGGACTCATTGCGTTTATCGCGTTCAATATGACGACTATTCCGTGCTTTGCGGCTGTCGGTACGGCGAAAGCCGAACTTATGAACGGTAAATCCTTTAAGGGTACGCTTATATTCTGGATAGTTTCGAGTTTTCTCGTTGCGGCGGCGGTATATACCATCGGTTCTTGGTGGTGGACGGCGTTCATCTGGGCGGCGGCTATTGCCTTGACGGCGTGGGGTGTAATATTGTATAATAAAAAAGCAGAAAAAAATAAATAAGGAGATGGAAAAATGAAATATTTACAATGTAAGAAATGCGGCGCTATCGTAAAAGAGATAGTTCCCTGCAATTGCGGAGATTGCGGTATAAGATGCTGCGGTGAAAAGATGGCGGAAGTAAAAGGCGAATACAAGGGTACTGGCAAAATTTTAACCTGTTCCGCTTGCGGCGCGAAAGTCGAAGTCGTTAAAGATTGCACTTGCGAAAATTGCGGTTTTACCTGCTGTAATCAGAAAATGCAATAAAAGGCGTTAAAAATGGGCGTTCCTGAAATTCTCGTAATTATAGGTGCTTGCGCCGTCGTTTCAGGCGTGATAGTTTCCGCGATAATACGAAAGAAAAAGGGCATACATTCCTGCGATTGCGGGTGTGACTGCGCGCATTGCAGAGGTTGTGAAAGAAAAAAGCCCGAAAATAAGTCTTAACGGCTAAAAAAGTTAAGGCGCGGACAATTTTGTCCGCGCCTTTTGTTTTTCAAATCTTAAATAAAATATTATTTTTACTTGAAAAAAACCACAAGATAATGTATAATGGAAAGGTATTACACACAAGACTTATAGGAGAGAAAATGGCAAAGGGCAGTTATAACGCGGAAGACATTAAGATTCTGGAAGGGCTTGACGCGGTGCGTATGCGCCCCGGTATGTATATCGGAACTACCAGCGTCAAAGGGCTTCACCATATTTTGTGGGAAATAGTCGATAACGCAATCGACGAAGCGGCTAACGGATATGCGAACAGAATAGAAGTAAAACTGTACAAAGACGGCAGCGCGTCGGTAGAAGACAACGGCAGGGGTATTCCCACGGATATTCATCCGAAGTCCGGTGTGTCGGGCGTACAGGTAGTATTTACGCAACTGCACGCGGGCGGCAAGTTCGGCGACGGGAACTATCAGTTTTCGGGCGGACTTCACGGCGTAGGCGCGTCGGTTACCAACGCCCTTTCCGAGTGGCTTAAAGTCGAAGTGTACAGGGGTACTGTCTATAAAATGGAATTCCACAGTTTTCTTGACGAGAAAACGGGCAAGGTAAAATCGGGCGTACCGGTTGCGCCGCTACTTGACACCAAGGTAAAGACCAAAAAGCGCGGAACTTTCGTGCGGTTTATGCCTGACGCAAGGGTGTTTGAGACGGTGGAGTTTTCCGTTGAAAGCATACTTAAACGCTTACGCGAACTTGCCTTTTTAAACAAGGGCTTAACCATAGATTTTTACGACGAACACACCGATTTTCACAGGGTATATTCTTACGACGGCGGGCTTGCGGATTTTATCAAATACGCAAACGAAGGAAAAACCACGCTTTACGGCGAACCGCTTTACGCCAAGGCCGAAAAGGACGGCATACTCGTGGAATTCGCTATTCAGCATACAGACGCTTATACCGACAGCATGTTTTCCTACGTCAATAATATTCCGACGGGCGAAGGCGGTATGCACGAAACGGGTTTCCGTTCGGGATTTACGCGCACGCTTAACGACTATGCAAGGGAACATAATTTCTTAAAGGATAAGGACGACAATCTGTTCGGCGACGACTTTAAGGAAGGCTTGACCGCCATAATTTCCGTTAAGATGCAGAACGTCCAGTTCGAAGGGCAGACCAAAAACAAACTCGGCAATCCCGAAGCGCGCCCCGCGGTGGAGTACGTGGTTATAAACGAACTTTCCGCGCTTATGAAAAACAAAAAACTCGGCAAGACTTTCGATACCATAGTTAACAAGGCGCTCGGCGCGGCGAAGGTAAGGCTTGCGGCGAAAAAGGCGAAAGAACTCGCCCGCGCGACCAAGAGTTTGGAGAGTGCGAATCTCGTCGGTAAACTCGCCGCGTGTTCGGGCAGAAAACCCGAACTTAACGAACTGTTTATAGTCGAAGGCGATTCGGCGGGCGGTAGCGCAAAGCAGGCGCGCGTTCGCCAGACGCAGGCGATATTGCCCCTGCGCGGCAAGCCTTTAAATGTCGAAAAGAAAAAACTCGACCAGATACTTCAGAACGAAGAGATAAGGACGATAATTTCCGCGCTCGGCACGGGGATAGGTTCGGACTTTAATTTAGACGACCTTAAATTCCATAAAGTAATAATTCTGTCGGACGCGGACGTTGACGGCAGCCATATCCGCATACTTTTACTTACTTTCTTCTTCCGCTATATGCGCGAACTTATAAACGAGGGGCACGTGTATATCGGTATGCCGCCCCTTTACAAGGTGTATAAGGGCAATACCGAAGAATACGCTTACGACGACAAGGAACTTAACGAGAAGATAGAAAAGGTGGGCAGGGGATATCAGATACAGCGCTACAAGGGCTTGGGCGAAATGGATCCTTCGCAACTTTGGGAAACGACTATGGACCCCGCAAAGCGCAATCTTATGCAGGTAAATATAGAAGACGCGGCGGAAGCGGACAGGCTTATAACCGTGCTTATGGGCGACGAAGTTTCGGAACGCAAAAAATACATATTCGAACACGCGGACTTTGACAGGGTGGATAAGTTCGCAAAAATGAAACGTTCTTAAAGGCGGTAATTAAATGGAAAACGAAAACGGAAAAGGTCTTATTTTAAGTTCCTTGGACGAAGTATTTAAAAACTCAATGATAGCCTATGCGGAAGACGTAATTCTGGACAGGGCGTTACCGAGAGTGGAAGACGGGTTAAAACCCGTTCAGCGCCGTATTCTTTACGATATGTACGAAATGGGCTTAACCCCGGATAAACCGCATAAAAAGTGCGCTAAAATCGTAGGCGAAGTGCTTGGTAAATTCCATCCGCACGGGGACAGTTCGGTGTACGGCGCGCTGGTGCATTTGGCGCAGGATTTCAATATGAGACACCCGCTTATAGACGGACACGGCAACTTCGGTACGGTGGACGGCGACGGGGCTGCGGCGTACAGGTACACCGAAGCCAAGTTATGCCCGCTTGCCTTGGAACTTCTGTCGGACATTGAAAAGGATACGGTTAATTTCAGCCTTAACTTCGACGATACCGAAGAAGAACCGGATACGCTGCCGGGGCGCTTTCCTAACCTGCTGGTAAACGGCGCTATGGGTATAGCGGTAGGCCTTGCGACGAATATTCCGCCGCACAACCTTGCCGAAGTGATAAACGGCGTGGTGGCGTATATAGATAACCCGAAAATTTCTTTAAAAGAAATGATGACCTATATTCCCGCGCCAGATTTTCCGACGGGCGGGTACATAATAGCCGACGACGACCTGACGGAAGCCTACAAGACGGGCAAGGGCAAAATCAGGATTCGCGGCAGAGTGAATATAGAAAAGGAGAACGGGGATAAACAGAATCTGGTTATTTCCGAAATACCTTATCAGGTAAATAAAGCCGATCTTTTAAAGCGCATTTCCGAACTTAAAGAGACCAAAAAGGATATTTTGGCAGGGGTTGCGGACGTGGTGGACGAGTCGGACAGAAACGGTATGCGCGCGGTCGTAAAACTCAAAAAAGACGCCGACGCCAAGGCCATACTCAACTACCTTTACAAGAACACTAATTTGGAAACGAGTTTCGGTATAAATATGGTGGCGATAGCGCACGGCAAACCCGCGCAATTAGGGCTACTCGATATAATTTCCTACTACGTCAATTACCAGCGGGAAGTGATACTTCGCCGCAGCAAGTTCGATCTGGAAAGAGCGAAAGAGAGAGCGCACATATTAGAAGGGCTTATTATAGCCGTCAAAAATATAGACGAAGTAATAAAAATAATCAAGGGTGCGGACAATACCGCGGACGCGAGAGTGAAGTTGCGCGCAAGGTTTTCGCTTTCGGAACAGCAGGCGAACGCGATACTCGATTTGCGACTCGCACGGCTTACCAAACTCGAAGTGGAAAAGTTAGAACAGGAACTTAAAGAACTCAAAAAACGGATAGAAGAACTTACCGCGATTATCGCAAGCAAGCAAAAGCAGATGTCGGTCGTAAGAAAGGAAATTCTGGACATTAAAAAGAAATATAAGGACGACAGACGCAGCAATCTGTTATCTGGCGGCGAAGCGATAGATATAAAGAGTGTGGAACAGGAATTAAAGCCCGTAGAAGACTTTGTTGCGGCGGAAACTTTCGGCGGCGCGTTCAAAAAGATGACCGAACGCAACTTTAAGACGAGTGAAAGGAAGATAAAAGACAACGCCGATATTTCCGACTTTGTGGCAGTATGTGCAAGCGTGAAGAGTAATCAGACGCTTATAGCGTTCACAAATCTCGGCAACTGCTGCAAGATAGATCCCGAAATCGCGCCCGAATCCCGTTTCCGCGATAAGGGCTATAAGTTTACCGACATAGTGAAAGACGCGGCAAGGAACGAACGCCCCGTCGCCTTTTTCGCGGTGGACGAAAACGCACTCCCGCAAGGGCATCTGTTGTTCTATACCAAAGACGGGCTGATAAAGAAGACCGAGTGGTCGGAATACGCCCTTATAAAGCCCTACTATCAGGCGATAAAGTTAAAGGACGGAGATACGCTTTTGGGTGTGGAAGAAGATATTGCGGATACCACAATCGCCTTCATTACCGAACAGGGGTTGGTGCTTAACGCGTTAAAGGACGATATTCCCGTTCAGGGCAGAGTTGCCGGCGGCGTTAAAGGTATAAATCTCAACAAGTGCGACGAAATAAAGTTCGTATCGCAGATAGACGGCGAAGGGGAATTCGTGATAATCACCGACACGGGGTTCTATAAACGGGTAATTGCCGCTGAAATAGAGCCTATGGCGCGGTACAGAAAGGGTGTGAAAATCTGCGAACTCGGGCGGCAGAACAAAGTCGTTTACGCCGCGTGCGTCAAAGAACCGTTCGAAATAGCGGTGGTGGATAACTTCGGCGTGGCGTTTACGGTGAATACCGAAGACCTTTCGATAGAAAGCAGAACGACCAAGGGCAAGACCTTAAAGAACGAAAACAAAAAGCGCAAACCGGAAAAGGCTTGCAGAATATTATAAATTCAATAGCCGATAATTTCGGCGGCAATATATTGTATTTGTAAAAAGAGATAAAATGTATAGATACGAAACACATCTTCATACGCGTCCCGCAAGCGCGTGCGCACGTTGCGGCGTTCGCGAGAGTCTGGAATTTTATCGCGAGCAAGGTTACGACGGAGTGTTTATAACCAACCATTTTTTGGACGGCAATTTTAAAGAAAGAAATAACGACACGCTTTCCTACCGAGAAAAGGTCAAAATTTATAATAACGATTATTACGAAGGCGTAGAGATCGGCAAAGATATAGGTTTAAAGGTCTTTTTCGGATTGGAAATAAGTTATGGCGGCACGGATTTTCTGGTTTACGGGCTGCCGCCCGAGTGGTGGTTAGATCATCCAGAGATAATGGATATGAAAAAGAGCCAAGAACTTCCGTTTTTAATGAGTCAAGGCGCACTGGTGATACAAGCGCACCCCTTCCGCGAAGAGGGTTATATAGATCACATACGGCTTTATCCACGCGGAGTACACGGGATAGAGATTTATAATGCGTGCAACACGGAACTTGAAAACGCGATGGCAAAAATTTATGCCGAAAAGTACGGTTTTTTAAAATTTGCAGGCTCTGACAATCATTGCGGCGGCGAACAGAAAAAACTTGCCGGTATGGAAAGCGAAACGCCCTTAAAAGACGAAATCGACTTTGTTGAACGCATAAAATCAGGCGGAATGCGAATTTTCAGTACCGATTTAAGCGGGAACGAATAACTTTTTAAAAGGCAATTTCGGGATAATATTATAAAAGGAGATAGGAAATGGAAAAGTGGCAGGGTAAAAACAAGGCGGTAACTTTCAGTTTCGACGACGGCGTAAAGCAGGACGTTCGGCTTATAGAGATACTTAATAAGTACGGACTTAAAGGCACTTTTAACTTAAACTCTTCCGTTTTGGGGTTGGAGGGGCAACTGCCTTACGGCGAAAATAAGTTCGTGCGGCACGATAAAGTGCGCGCGTGCGACGTAAAAGGTATATACGCGGGGCAGGAAGTAGCGGTTCACACGCTTACGCACCCTAATCTTACCACGCTTGAAGAAGAGACGGTGGTATATCAGGTGGAAAAGGACAGGCTTGCTTTAAGCGAACTCGTAGGCTACGAAGTGGTCGGTATGGCGTACCCCTGCGGCGGCGTTAACAACGACGACAGGGTGGCGGATATATTAAAGCGCCGCACGGGCGTAAAGTATTCGCGCACGATAACTCCGACGGGCAATTTCGACTTGCAGAATAACTTGTACCGCTTTAATCCCACCATCCATTACGGGGACGAAAATGGGCTTTTTAAACTCGGCGAAAAGTTCTTGAATTTAAAGCCCGATAAGCCGCAGATATACTATATTTGGGGGCATTCTTACGAACTGGATATGAATATTATTTCGTGGGAACGCTTTGAAGAATTCTGTAAATTTATCTCCGGCAAAGCGGATATTTTCTACGGCACGAATAAAGAAGTGCTGCTGTAAACTTCGGATAACGGAAATTAAGCGCGGCTGGGCAAAATTGCCCCGCCGCTCTTAATTTTTAACTAGTTGTTTACAGCAACACTTCTTTATTAGTGCCGTAGAAAATATCCGCTTTGCCCGAAATAAACTTACAGAATTCTTCAAAGCGTTCCCACGAAATAAGGTTCATATCCATTTCGTAAGAGTGCCCCCAAATATAGTATATCTGCGGCTTATCGGGCTATAAATTCAAGAACTTTTCGCCGAGTTTAAAAAGCCCATTTTCGTCCCCGTAATGGATG
>JAFZYZ010000088.1 GCA_017615975.1 Clostridia bacterium
AGAACCTATTACTTTATCGGTAAGCGCAAGCCTGTCTATAAACGCGGCGGAAAGCCCTTTCCGTTTAGCGTTTTCTATATCTTCGGCGTTAGCCGCTTTAATTTCTTCTCTATTATCTACAAGTGCATTTGCGGCGCGAATAAGCGCGTTATTTATAACGCTTTCGGGAGTGTCGGCAAGTGCCGCCGCCGCGGCTTTGGCTTTTATTCCCAACTCGTTTAAATCAATCATTTTCTTGTTCCTTTTCGTTTTTTTTACGCGCGAACAGTTTGCGCCACGCGCGCCTCGGCAGGTTTTTTAAGAATTCGAAAAAGAAAAACGTTTTTACCGCGAACTTCCTGCGTTTCTCGCTCGAATACAGTTTTTTCACCTGTTTGATATAGTCAAGGTCGTTCACGTCCACGTACCGCTTGCCCCTGTAAAAGCCCGCCATTACGCCGAAAACCTGTTCTTCTTTTACTTTTTCGTAAACAAACTGACTGTCGCCGCAGATGATATAGCCGCAATCTTCGGTCTTTATAACCCTGTGCAGCACGTTAGAACCGCTTTCCCGTTTATAAAGCGCCACGTCCATAGGTTTAAGTTTTTCCGTCTTTAACTTGACTATTACCGACTGCTTGCCGTGTTTAAGCGTCGGCCACATACTGTTGCCGCGCGGAACGAAGGCTATAACGCCGCGTTTAACAAGTTCCGTCCTGTAATCGGTTTTATTTTCTTCCATAAAGGAATTACTCCGTTATATAATCCTTATTATAAAATGTTCTTTATGTCCGATAACCTTTCCACCGTATAGTCGCAAAGTCCCGGTTCGGGCTTTTCACCCTTGCGGTTAAACCATACGGTTGTTATACCAACGCTTTTCCCGCCCGCTATGTCCGCGGAAAGCGAGTCGCCGATAATTGCAATTTCTTCCTTTTGTACGGGGCGCATTGCCTTTAAGCACGCGCTGAAAAACTGTTTCTGCGGCTTGTTTATACCCTGTTCTTCAAAATTCAGTATCTTTTCTATATACGGAATTATTCCCGAAAGGGTAAGCCGTTTTACCTGCTGCGCGTAAGGCGCGTTGCTTGCCGTGTACAGTTTGTACTTCCCCGCAAGGTATTTTACCAAATCGATCGCGCCGTCAACGGGTATCGCGTAATTTTCCAGCCCGCTTAAAAACAGCCGCTCCATTTCTTGCCCGTCCGCATTTATACCGAGTTCGGAAAATATGATATTCCACCTTGTACGGTGCAATTCTTCCCGCGTTATCTCTTTTTCCTCTATCCTGCGCCAAAGCGAATCGTTGACGCGCAGAAAAACGTCGATAATCCCCGCGGAATATTCTATACTTAGTTCGGAAAACGCGCTCTTTATCGTTTCTTTCGCACTCTCGTTAAAATCCAGAAGCGTGTTGTCCACGTCCAAAAGTACGGCTTTTATCATTGCTTATTTCATTATCTCTTCAAAGTCGCGTTTCGCCGCCTCAAAACGCGATTCGGCTTCCGCCTTATCTTTGCCGGTCAGCGAATAGTAAACCTTTAACTTGGGTTCTGTGCCGGAAGGCCTTAAACAGATAAATCCGCCGCCCTCTAATTCGTAATACACCGCGTTCGTCGGCGAAGAGTTTATCGGTGTTATCTTGTCGCCTTCGGTTCTCTGTAAAGTCGAATAATCGCGCCTTGCTATTACTTTTAAGCCACCGACTTCTTTGATATCCTTTTTCTTCATTGCGTCCACGACGGCGTTCATATCTTGCATAGCGTTAAGCCCGACGTACACCGTGCTTACGCTTTTATCGCAAACGTAGCCGTATTTTGCGTAAATCTGCTGTAATCTGTCGTACACCTTTACGCCGTGTGCGGTGTAATAACACGCCATTTCCGCAAACAGCATACTCGCCACCACCGCGTCTTTATCCCGTGCGTGCGTACCGCGCAGATACCCGCAACTCTCTTCAAACCCGAACACGAAACGGCGTTTGCCCGAATCGTCGAGTTTCTTTATTTTTTCGCCGATAAATTTAAACCCGACGGGAACTTCCATCATTTCCACGCCGTAGTCGTCGGCTATGAGTTTGGCAAGACTTGTCGTTACGAACGATTTTACCGCAAAACTTTTTCTGCCGAGTTCGCCTTTGCTTTTAAGCCTGCCTAAAATATAATCCAAAAGCAATATGCCCGTCTGATTGCCCGAAAGCGCTACGAAATCCCCCGCGCCGTCTCTTATTGCAACGCCAAGCCTGTCGCAGTCGGGATCTGTGCCGAACACCACATCAGCGCCTTCGGCGTTTGCCTGCGAAATGGCAAGCGACAAGGTTTCCTTGTATTCCGGATTAGGCACTTCCACCGTGGAAAAATCGGGATCTTCGCTTTCCTGTTCGGAAACCACCGACACTTTTATACCGAGTTTTTTAAGTATGGTTATAACGGGTACGAATCCGCTGCCGTGCACGGGGGTGTATACGAGTTTCATATCCTTGCCCGCGCTTTCCGTCTCTTCGGGCGAAAGTACGAGTTTCTTTATCTCGTTATAATACCGCTTGTCAAGCCTTTTACCTATAAACTTAACGTACCTTAACGCCAACTTTCTGGAATACCGTATTTCGTCGGACAGCGGCGATTGTATCTGGTCTATGAAATTAACGACTTTCGCCGTCGCTTCGGGGGACATCTGCGCCCCGTCTTCGCCGTAAACTTTATAGCCGTTGTATTCTTTGGGGTTATGGCTTGCGGTAATCATTATGCCCGCAACACAGTTAAGGCTGCGCACGGCGTAAGATAGCATAGGTACGGGGTGAACGTGTTCGAAAAGATACACCCTTATCTTGTTAGAGGCAAGCACGACTGCCGCCGCCGAGGCGAATTCTTTGGAAAACCTTCTCGTATCGTAGGAAATGGCAACGCCGCGAAGTTTGGCTACCGGCCCGCGCTTTTTTATGTATTCCGCAAGCCCTTGCGAAGCCCGCTTAACGGTATATACGTTCATCATATTCGTGCCCATACCGATAATACCGCGCATACCTGCCGTTCCGAATTCCAAATCTTTGCCGAAACGGTATTCTATCTCTTTCTCGTCGTCTTTAATAATAGCAAGTTCCTGTTTTTCGATAGGTTTAAGTTTCGCGCTTTTAATCCACTCTTCGTATAAATCTTTATACATAGTTTCATAGCCCCCGATAAATTCGCTGTTATTAAATATTATATTGTATAGATTATAAGTTGTCAAAGTTTTTCGTAATTTATTTGTTAAACTTAATATACTAACAAAGTTTTTTCAAAAAAAGAATTGCAAACAGTTGACATTAAAAGTACATTTTGATACAATTTATAAGCGTCTTGTGAAAAAGACGGCGTGCGGGTGTAGTTCAATGGTAGAATTCCAGCCTTCCAAGCTGGCCGCGTGGGTCCGATTCCCATCACCCGCTCCAAAACGTATCGGCATTTAACGGCAACGTTTGAAGGTATCAGCTTAATGGCAAGTCGGTTTTGGGTGTTTAATTACTTGCACCTGTAGCTCAGTTGGATAG
>JAFZYZ010000089.1 GCA_017615975.1 Clostridia bacterium
GCGGTGTGCGCAAGCATAACTTTGCCGTTCACGTCGCCCGCGGCATAGACGTTAGCAACGTTGGTCTGCATTCTGTCGTCGGTAATAACCGCACCGCGTTCGATATTCACGCCGATATTCTCTAAACCTATCCCTGCGGAAACCGCACGGCGGCCGATGGATAAAAGCACCTTATCTGCGGGAATTTTTTCCTGCTTGCCGTCTTTTTCAAACACCACGCCGTCCTTTTCCACGGCGACGACTTTACAGCCAAGATAGAACTTAACGCCCTTTCTTTCAAGCGACTTCTGCAAAATGGAAGAAACTTCCTTTTCGGTAGGTCCTGCAATCTTATCAAGCATTTCTACGACGGAAACGTTCACGCCGACGGACGAGAAATAACTCGTAAGTTCAAGTCCTATTACCCCGCCGCCGATTACGACGAGATTTTTAGGCAGTTCGGTTAAGTCGAGAACTTCTTTATTCGTTAAAACGAAGCCCGCAGCCACCCCTTCTTTTACCCCGGGGATAGGCGGAACTACCGGCATAGAACCGGTGGCGATAAGAAGGCGCTTTGCGGCGAATTTTTCTTCGCCCGCTTTGACGATATATCCGTTTTCGTCTTTGCCCTCTATAAACGCCGTCGCCGATTTCATAACGACTTTGTTCTTTTTAAGCGCGGCTTTGATGCCCGAAACAAGCATTTTAACCACGCCGTTCTTTCTTTCGACGACGAACTTCTGGTCAATAGACGCTTTACCGTCCACCTTAACGCCGTAGTTTGCCGCGTGGTTAGCGTAATCGACTACTTTTGCGGAATTTAAGAAAGTCTTACTCGGAACGCAGCCTTCGTTTAAGCAAACTCCGCCGTACTCGTTTTTTTCAACGACCATAGTCTTAAGTCCGGCGTGTCCCGCGCGTTCGGCGGCAAGGTAGCCAGCAGGGCCGCCGCCGATTACTATTAAATCAAAAATTTCCATAGTTTAATACTCCTTAATTTATATGCATTTAGAATCAGCCAAAAGGTTGAAACTGAAATTTTCGAGATATTCTTTGAGATCTTTCAAGAAGCGCGAAGCGGGTGCGCCGTCAAGCGCCCTGTGATCGTAAGACAGCGACAGGCTCATCGCGGTGTAAGGAATAATTTCGCCGTTCTTGCCGAGTTTTACGCGCGTTTCCAAGGTGTTTACGCCTAAGATACCCGTCTGCGGCGGATTGACTACGGGGGTGAAACTTTCTATCCCCATAGTGCCGACGTTAGATACCGTAAACGAACCGCCCGTTAAGAGTTCGGGTGATAATTTACCGTCGATAGCGTCGGTCGATAACTTTTTGGATTTAGCGGCGATTTCCGATAAACTCATTAAATCCGCGCCGAACAGCGTGGGTACTAAAAGCCCGCGCGGCGTGTCGGTCGCAATGCCGATATTCGTATGTTCGAAATAGCGCATCGTGTCGCCGTTAATAAGGTTGGCGTTTAAATCTCTGTGATTTTTAAGTACGCGCGATACCGCGAAAACTATAATATTGTTTACGGTAATGTTCGGCAGTTTGAGTTTTTCCGCGTTATCTTTAAGATACTTTCTGAATTCCATTACGTTAGTGCAATCGAAAGAAAGCGTGTGCGTAAGTTGCGCCATCGTAGAAAGACTCATTACCATATTCTTGGCGATAACCTTTCTGATGTTGGACATCTTTTCGTCTTTGAACGCCTTGACGTCCGCGCTTTCCGCCTTCGATACCGTCTGCGCGGCGGTGGTAGCGGTAGCAGCCGCTTTCGGATTGATACTCGCTTCCCTTACGTCGCGTTCTATAATTCTGCCGTTAGGTCCTGTGGGAGTCGCGTCCTTTAAATCCACGCCGAGTTTATTAGCCAAACTCTTTGCTCTCGGCGAAGCGAAAATTCTGCCGTCTTCTGACTTTGCCGCGGGCGCGGACGCCACGGGTGCGCTTGCCACCGCGGTGGCAGGTGCTGCGGGTGCGGCTTTAATTTCAGCCGCTTTCGGCGCGCTGCCGCTCGGCGCAAAGCAAGAAGCGTCAACTCCGTGTTCGCCTATCGCCAACACGTTAGAACCGACGGGCACTTCGTCCCCTTCCTGATAGAATATAGCAAGCACTTCGCCTGCGATTTCAGATTCCAAATCGAAAGACGATTTATCCGTTTCGTAAGAAAAGATATTGTCGCCTACTTTTACCGTGTCGCCCACTTTTACGCTGATTTTGGTAATTATGCAACTTTCCACCGTTATGCCCGATTTCGGCATAGCGACGGGCGTAGCCTTAACGTCCGCGGGAACAGCCTTGTTTTCGGCTGCGGGTGCGGCTGCTGCCGGCGCTGCCTTTATCTCTTCCGCCTGCGGCGCGGCGTTGCCGCCCGAAGTAAACGCGGAAACATCTTCGCCTTTTTTACCTATTACCGCAACGGGCGAAAGAACGGGCACTTCGTCCCCTTCTTCGCAGAGTAGCGCAAGAATTTCACCCGACGCTTCCGCCGCGTAATCGATAGACGACTTGTCCGTTTCAAAAGAAAACAGTACGTCGCCTTCTTTTACCGTATCACCTACTTTTACGTTCCATTTGGTAAGGATACAACTTTCTACCGTTATGCCTTGCTTTGGCATAAGTACAGGATTTGCCATATAAATGTCTCCTTAAATTATGTTATTCTTTTAAATGCAAAACAGCGCGAAAGCAAACGCCTTGCGCCATTCTGATTATAAACTAAATTTTCTTTGCGTTTTTAAGCACGTATTTTTCCGCTTCGTCCGACCAGATGCCGTTGTTCTTTTTGCAGATTTCGTCAAGGTCTTTGAAGAAGGGATCGGTTTTGCCTAACTCTTCAAAATCGGCGATGGCCGTCATCGGCATTGAAATATGCGTGTAAACGAGTTTTTTCGCGCCCTTTATGTTGGGAAGATTAAGCGTGGTATCGACTACGCTGTCAAGCCCCCCGACGTGTGAAATCATAATGGACGGATTGATTTTGCCTTCGCCCGCAAGACGCAACGCTTCCCTTAAATCGGTAGTGTTGCCGCCCGAAGTACCCGTTATTCTGTGGAAAGCGTAATGCACGTCGTAGAAATTGAATTTCGCCGAGAAATCGGTCTTAATCGGTCCTGCGAAGAAGTTTAAGCAGCCGCCGTAGCCCAAAAGCGCGTCGCCCTGTTCCACGAGCGCCGCAACGGGCGCGTAAACGAACACGTCGTCAAACCCGTTGCCGCCGTTTAAGTCTTTCATATATTTTACGGGATCTTCTATCGCGGAAGTGTTGACGTAAACGAGTTTAACGCCGTTTTTCGCCGCGTCTTCCACAGTTAAAAGACTTGCAGCCCTGTCGAGACGGGCTTGGTCTATATCGGTTACCACCATTAAAGACGGTTTTCTGTCGCAATGAATACCGTAATCCACGCAGCCGAGTCCCATAGGTCCTACGCCCGCGAGTATTGCAACCGCGCCGCCTTCCTTAATGCCCATTTCGTGGGTGTGCGTTTCGTAATGGCTGTGATAGTTCTCGTGATACCCCGCGATTATGCAGGACATAGGTTCTGCAAGCGACGCCTTAAAATAACTTTCGCCGCTATACGGGATAAGACAGTCCGTTTCCATAACTTCGTTGGGAATAACGACGTACTGCGAATCCCCGCCGATAAATCTGTAAGAATACCCCGGCGCTGCGACGGGATTTTCGGGCAGGTTCATAGCAGGCTGAATACCGAACTTGTCGCCCGCCTTAAATTTATGCTGCCATTTTTTGCCGACCTTTAAGATATCGCCGCAAAATTCGTGCCCGATAATAACGGGATTTTCGGCAACGTCCGCAGGAACGCGCTTATGATTTGCACCCTGTTCCGCAGCCTTAAAAGACGACATACAGATACTGTCGGAAACGACTTTCGCTAAAATTTCGTCGTCCTTTATCTCGGGAAGTTCAAACTCTTCAAGGCGTAAATCGTTTACGCCGTACAATCTTACCGCTTTGGTTTTCATACAGACAATCTCTCCGTATAATATTTTTATATATTATATCATATTATATTGCGTTTACGACGCGTTGTCAAAAAGTTGCAAAAAGAAATTTTTTGTGCTATAATATGAACACAAATGAACACAAATGAACAATCGTTTTTGAAAAAACGATTAAACGGTAAGGAGAGATTATGCTTTCGTTAAAACGGCAGGACGATATTCTGGAAATTTTAAACAGGAACAAATCGGCGACGGTGGAAGAGTTGGCGGCGGAACTTTTCGTATCCGGCGCAACGATAAGGCGCGACCTTTCGCAGATGGAAAAACAGGGGCTACTTCGGCGTTCCCACGGCGGGGCGATACTGTTTAAGTCGAGTGCGGAAGAGTCCGCGCTTGCAATCCGCGAACAGGAGAACACGGCGGCGAAAAGGGCTATCGCCACCCACGCTTTCAGGCTTATAAAGAACGGCGCGTCCGTGTTTATGGATTCGAGTTCTACAGTAGGTTTCGTTATTCCCCTGCTTAATAATCTGAAATATCTTTCGATAACCACGATAGGGCTGAAAAACGCGCTTTTATTGTCGCAGATAAGCGGTGCGAAAGTTTATATCGCGGGCGGGCAGATACATAATCACTCCAACTCCATAACGGGTACGGACACTATGGACTATATATCGAGAATACACGCGGATATCGCGCTTATTTCCTGTTCCGGGGCGGACTTAAAGTCGGGGTTTACCGACGCGGATATAGAACAGTCCAAATTAAAGCGTCAAATGCGCAAAAACGCCGATAAAGTGGCTATGCTTTGCGACTTTACCAAGTTCGGAAAGACTTTTATGTGCACGGACTTTACCTTTGACGAAATAGATTATTTAATCACCGACAAAATGCCGCCGGAAGAGTATTTGAAAAAAATCGCCGACAGCAGATGCGAACTTATCTGCGCGGCGATGGAAAAACCGATATAAAAAAGGCGGAAAATATATTCCGCCTTTTTCTTTGTCGTCAACTAAACCGTTCCTTCCTTCTTTTCTTCTGAAACAGTATTGTTTTCAAACTCTTCTTTAATTATATTTATATTTATTTCTTTTTCCTTTTTCTTTTTCAAAACGTGCACGACTACATAGCCCACGAATAAAAAGATACTCAAAATTCCCCAGACCGAAATGCCGTTAACGTCCATAAGATAGCTGTAGATTGATATCGACGCACCGCTTTTTGAAAACATAGCGCTGTCAATTTTTGCAAAAACGACCGCAAAGATAATATACCCGAAAAAAGCATATAAAGTCTGTTGTTTAAAAAACTTTTTCTTTTCTTTTTCGTCACCACTCTTTTTTATCTGCGAATACTTTACCATATACGCGTCTTCGTTTCTGTTGGATATTTCTTCGAACAGATTTTTAACGGACATAATAAGTAAAATCGCGCCCATTACCATAGTTAAAAGCGGAAATACCATCATCAGGTATCCTACCATAGATGAATTCTGCGAAGAACTTTTTATACCGTCGATATTATACTTCAACTCGTCTAACATAGAAAACTCTTTAGTAGCGGTTATCCCTGCGAATTCTTCCGTAATTTTAAATATAGGCAAAAATATAAGTGCCAAAACTCCCGCTATCGTAATCGCAAGTAATACTATTGAAAAAATACTTGTTTTTTCAAAATCCCCTTTGTACTTTAAGTACGCCTTTTGCTGTTCCATACTCTTTCTCCTTTGTTTTTACTACCATTTTGGTAGTTTTATGATTATTCTACTACCAAAATGGTAATATGTCAATTAAATAAAGGATAAAATGGAAATAAAGTTAGGTAAACGTTTAAAAGAACTGCGCGAAGAACGTAGTTTAACGCAAAAGCAGGTTGCCGACGCACTTAAAATAAATTCCGTAACCTACCTGCATTACGAAAAGGCACAGAGAGAACCACCGCTTATTCTGCTTGCGGAAATGGCGGAATATTTTAACGTATCTATTGATTATTTGTTGGGTTTAACAGATTTATAAATAAAAATTTAAGCGCGGGCGTGAAAAATTTTCAC
>JAFZYZ010000090.1 GCA_017615975.1 Clostridia bacterium
ATCGGTACTATCGGCCACGTTGACCACGGCAAGACCACTCTTACCGCGGCTATCACGATGACGCTTGCCGCTTTCGGTGAAGCGCAGAAAATGAGATACGATGAAATCGATAAAGCGCCTGAAGAAAAGGCTCGTGGTATAACAATCAATACCGCGCACGTTGAATATCAGACCGCTAACCGCCACTATGCGCACGTTGACTGCCCCGGACACGCTGACTACGTTAAGAACATGATTACCGGTGCTGCGCAGATGGACGGCGCGATTTTGGTCGTTGCTGCAACCGACGGTCCGATGCCCCAGACGAGAGAACACATCCTTCTCGCTCGTCAGGTAGGCGTGCCCTACATCATCGTATTTATGAACAAGTGCGATCAGTTGGACGATCCTGAATTACAGGAACTCGTTGAAATGGAAATCCGTGATCTTTTGAACGAATACGGTTTCCCCGGAGACACGACGCCCATCATCAAGGGTTCTGCGTTAAAAGCGCTTGAATACGCGCAGGCTGACCACACGGCTGACGAAATCAAGAACGCACCCGAATGCAAATGCATTTTCGAACTTATGGACGCTGTTGACTCTTATATTCCGACTCCCGAAAGAGACGACGAAAAGCCCTTCCTTCTCCCTGTTGAAGACGTGTTCACGATCAGCGGTCGTGGTACGGTTGCTACGGGCAGAGTTGAAAGAGGCGTTGCGAAGATCAACGATCCCGCCGAAATCATCGGCCTCACCGAAAAGGCGAAGACGACGGTTATCACCGGTCTTGAAATGTTCCGTAAGACTTTGGACGAAGCGCAAGCGGGCGACAACGTCGGCGCACTTCTCAGAGGTATCGACAAAACGGATATTGAACGTGGACAGGTTATCGCGAAACCCGGTACGGTTAAACCCCACACCGAATTCGAAGGTCAGGTTTACGTATTAAAGCAGGAAGAAGGCGGCCGTCATACTCCGTTCTTCAACAACTATCGTCCGCAGTTCTATTTCAGAACGACTGACGTTACCGGTTCTATTCAACTTCCCGAAGGCGTTGAAATGGTAATGCCCGGCGACCACGTAACGATAAAGGTTCAACTCATCACCCCTATCGCTATGGAAGAAGGCTTACGTTTCGCTATCCGTGAAGGCGGCAGAACGGTAGGTTCGGGCGTCGTTGCTAAAATTATCAAATAATTAAGCAATAAGCGAAAAAATCAAAAAGGCTATCCGTTTCGGATAGCCTTTTTTAGCGTTTAACGTATATTTAATATTGTTAAAAAAACACCCGACGAACGACGTTCGACGGGTGCTTTTTATTCAAATTTTTTAATTAAAAACTGTCCTTATATGCTTTGCCGAATTTGAATGCGGGGATTTTAGAAGCCGCAATCTTGATTTTAGCGCCCGTCTTGGGGTTAACGCCTTCTCTCGCGGGTTTAGACTTTATTTCAAAAGTACCAAAGCCCGAAATCTGGATTTTTTCACCCTTTTTAAGCCCTTCGGTTATTGCCGCCACCACGCTGTCCAGCGCGACGCCCGCGTCTTTAAGCGTAATACCCGCTTCGTTTGCTATTGCTCTTACCAACTCGTTCTTATTCATAATTTTACCTCCTATCGTATGAATAATTTTATTATAACACAATAAATAAGATTTTCAATAGATATTTTAAAATTTCGTCCTTTTTCTTGAAAAATATTCTTATAAACGCAGATTTTTATGCCGTTTTTGCCGAAATCGCACGAAACGGTTGCCATTTTGCCGCTTTACTTGACAGATTTGCGCTAATTTGATACCATAATTAAGATTATGGACGAGTTGGCGGTAAATCAACTTAATACTCTGGCGAAAACGCTTAAAACAGACGCGCGGGTGAAATTTTATAACGGCGACTTATTTAACGTCGTCCGTGCTATTGCGCCGCACGGAAGAATTGCCGCTCTTTACACCAAAGAAACCTTTTATTCTTGCGGCAAAGCGTTTACCGAACGGCTTAAAGCGGCGGGCATAAAGCCGCTTAATTTTATCCTGCCGGAAAATACCGCGTTAAATCTTGAAAACGTTTTCGATCTTATAGGCGTGCCGGACGGCGTTCGGGCGATAGTATGCTTTGATAGGCGGCTTGCGGACGTTTCGGCGTATCTGGCGACGATTTTTAAAATCCCGGTAGTGCTGGCGTTAAAGTCCGTGGAAACGGAAGGAATACTGCCGTCAAAAGTTCCGTTTTATATGGGCGGTTCTTTGGATTTTTTTCCCGTAAACTGCGCATACCACGTTGTTTTGCCAAATGATGAAAACGGGCTGTCGGGGATTTCAGAACAGTTTATATCTATTATGAGTAATATAACCGCATTAACCGATTACAAGGTGCGTCTTTCCGTATGCGGCGGTAAGGCTGCAAAAATCGCTTACGAAGCGGTGAAATCCGCCGTGCTTGACGGGTTCGCGTCTCAAAAACCCGCCACGCTTTTAATTTCGGGGCTTAAAATCGAAGTCGCCAACCTTGCGACGGGCGGCGCTATCGGTTATAATTCCGCGGACTACTGTTTCAGGCGGCTTGCGGGGTTTAATCTTAACGGCGGCGTAAGACTTACGCTTATCAAAAAACTCCTTACGTTATACCTTTTATGTGCGGAAGAACTTAACGTCCCGTTCAAAACGCCGGACTACAACGCCCGCGCTAGGGAACTTGCCGTACTTACGAAATCTGACGACGGCGTGTTCTTGCAAGGCTTTATGCGGCAGATAAACAGGATAAAGCACGGTAAGGGCATAGAGGACCTTAAAAAACTGTTCAAAAAGGAGTTTGCCGTGCAGAACGACGCGTCGTTAAGTATAGAAGAAAAATATCTTGCCCTTGGCGGCGTGGCGGAAGACGATTTCACGCAATATATTAAAGCGTTAAAGCATTGCGGCGACCTGCCGAACGCGTTTAATTTTATGACGCTGGTAAGGGAAGGCGGTTTTACCGAATATTTCTGATATAAGTTTTCCGCCTTCTATAAGGCGCTGCTTAAAGGCAAAGTATAAAATAATTAAAACAAGTCAATAATCCCGTTAAAATTTAACGGGGTTTTTTATGTTTAAAAAGACGGCGCTGATATTTGCCGCTATAATATTCTGTTTTTGCTTTTATTCTCTGTACGCTTTTAAAAGGCCCGTTTTCGGCGCGTACGCAGACAAATTCGAACTTTATCTTTCAAGCGGTTCTTCGGGCACTAATATCGTTTACGCTACAGGCAGGGATTATGCGTCTTTCGGCGGAATAAAGGGTGAAAGTTGCTACGTAAGCGTATCGTACGAACGGGTGCTTAAAGATTTTTCCGCCACGCACGTTTTCAGCGAGACTACGGAGTGCGGCGAGAGTTATTACGCCTATTCGCCGCGGCTTAAATACAGAATAATCTTAAACGGCAGAAGGGTAAATATTCACTATTACGCGGGGGACAAGCAGAACAAATTAGGTACGCCTATAATTTTCGGCGGGTACTGATAAAAAATTTCGCCGCACAAGGTATAGAAAAAGTTTTTACGGTAATAATCGGTACATAAAAATTCGGAGGAACAAAAAATGAGAAGAGAAAAAACCGTATCGGGCTTTTTCAGAAAGAACGCCGCCTATATAGTGCTTGCGCTGTGCGTTCTGGCGATAGGGCTGTCGATAACGCTTATACTTGTAAACCGTTCGGCGGCGCTTAACGGTGCTAACAGCGCGAAAGAACAAGCCTATAATAAGGAAACGGAAGAGACGCCGCAAACGCCCGACACGCCTATCGACGAACCGGAAAGTCCTGCGGCAAATATAATAACTTTCGTTATGCCCGTGGACGAAGCGACGGCTGTAGAAGATTATACCGAAACGCTTGCCTACAATTCCACGCTTAAAAGGTACGAAGCGCATAAAGCGATAGACTTTTTAACGGAAGAAGGCGCTAACGTTTACGCGGTGTACGACGGCGTTATATCTGACGTAAGCACTTCGCTGCTTACGGGAACGACTATCACCGTCAATCACGGCAACGGGCTTTACACCGTGTATAATTCGCTTGCGGACGGCGACAGGGTATTCGTTGGTCAGACGGTAAGGCAGGGTGCTAAAATCGGCGAAGTATCGGTCAGCAACCGTCAGGAATCGGCTTTAGGCGCGCATCTGCACTTTCAGGTGATAGAAAACGGGGAAAACGTAAACCCGTCCAAATACCTTGCGTTTGACGAAAAATAAGGCTTGTTAATACGTGCGGTATAAACGCCGATTAAAGCATAATAAAAGACTTTCCCGAATAGAGTATTAAAAAATACTTTATTCGGGGTTTTTTATGCGTAAAATCACCTTTGCGATATTGTTATCGCTATTGATAGTTCTGCCCGTCGTGCCGCTTACGGGCTGCGGCAATTCTGGCAGCCGCACGACGTACGAGATAAACTGCGAGTTCGACGGCGAAAGGGTATCGGGCACGGAGACGGTCAGTTTTTTCAATTCCACCGACAATTCTTTCAAAGAACTGAAATTCAATCTGTTTGCCAACGCGTTCAGAAAGGGCGCGAAGTATTCGCCGATAAGCGCGCAGTACTATCATCAGGCTTATAAATGGGGCGATAGTTTCGGCGGTATGGAAATTTCCTACGTCAAGGCGGGCGGCGAACCAGTCGAGTTTACGGTCGGCGGCGAAGATATGAATATCTTATCCGTTCCGCTTAAAAAGGAAGTGTTTCCCGACGAACGGGCTACCGTGGAAATAGGCTTTACAACGGATATTGCCAAGGTCGTGGCGCGCACGGGTATAAACGGCGACACGGTAAACCTTGCCAACTTTTATCCCATCCTTTGCGGTATAGAAAACGGCTGTTTTTACGAGTGCGTGTATTACGCGAACGGCGATCCGTTTTTCAGCGACACGGCGGACTACACGGTAAATTTTACGCGTGATAAAAAGTACTTCGCCGCGGCAAGCGGTAAAAAAGTTCGGGAGAAAACGGACGGCGAAAAGATAGTTTCAGGATACGAAATAGAGAACGCGCGTTCTTTCGCGTTCGTTCTGTCGGATAAGTTTCAGATAATGAAAGGCAGGTCGGGCGATACGGAAATTCTGTACTATTACTATTCGGACGGCACGCCCGACAAGTCGCTTTCCGCAGCAAAGCAGGCGCTTGATTTTTTCGGGGATAAGTGGGGGGAATACCCGTACGAAACCTATTCGGTGGTGCAAACGCCGTTCGTTCAGGGTGGTATGGAATTTACCGCGTTAACGTATATCGGCGCGGATTTGGAAAGCGCGGCGTATAAGGAAGTAATAATCCACGAAACGGCGCATCAATGGTGGCAGACGGTCGTCGGCAATAACGAGATAAAGCACCCGTTTATAGACGAAGGGCTTGCCGAGTATTCGGTAGTTTTGTTCTACGAAACGCACCCCGATTACGGCTTTACGCGCGGAAGTCTTATAAAGTCCGCCGAACAGACTTATAAACTTTACTGTTCGGTGTACGATAAAATAGCGGGCGCGGTCGATACGACTATGACGCGCGCGCTGCCCGACTACACCAGCGAATACGAGTACGTGAATATCGCTTACGTTAAAGCGTGTATAATGTTCGACTATTTACGGCAGACTGCGGGCGACGCAAAATTTTTCGCGGGGCTTAAAACGTTTTACCGCGAAAACGCCTATAAAATAGCCACGCCGGAAAGTCTCGTCGGCGCGTTCGAACGGGCGGGCGCTAACTCCAACGGGTTTTTCGAGAGTTTTTTCGACGGCAAAGTGATCATTTAAGCGGTGATTAAGGCGCGCAGAGTGTTTTGCGGGGCAAAAATAAGGAAATTATCGTTTTTTATCAATAAAATAAAGGTGAAATAATTTTTTATCATTGACAAAACGCCGTATAAATGGTACACTAATTAAGTATAGTCTTGATATACGGGAGTTTAGTATGAAAAAAGTTGTAAAACTTTTACTTATAGCGGTTTTGGCGCTTTCGGCTGTTTTAGGGCTCGTCGCTTGCGGCGGTGATTCCGGTGAAACGGGCGAAAAAGGTATTATTTGCAGGAAATTCAAAAACGATAATTTCTACACGGTAGTTGGCTACGGCGCGGAAAGCGGCGTTGACAGTCTCGACATTTCGGCGGCGGTTAAAGCAAAGTACGGTGAAACGGCAATCGTCGGCAGAATAAGGACGGGTGCGTTCGACGGCAATAAAACTTTAAAAAGCGTAATCGTATCCGACAAGGCGGGCGACGGCGTGGATTTAACGATAGACGCCGGCGCGTTTAAGAATATGCGCGCACTTGAAGAAATTACCCTGCCGTTCGTCGGTGCGAACAGGTTTTCCGACGCGGATATGAACGGTTCTGCACCAGCATCCGGCGACGGGCTTAAAGCCGTAAACGAACAGCGTTCTTTCGGATATATATTCGGCACGGAAGAATCCGACGCGGCGTCTAAAATAACGCTTACTTACGGCGACGTAAGCGAGCAGACGGCTGACTTTTATATTCCCGTTGCGCTTATTAAAATCAATATCGTTGCGGAAGAAGAAATCAATATTCCCATGTACGCCTTCTGCGGCTTAAAGAGAATAGAAGAAATAACTTTAAGCGGCAATATAAAAGCGATAGGAAGGAATGCGTTTAAGAATATGGATAAACTTAGTAAAATCAATATTCCGTCTTCCGTGGAAACGATTTACGACAACGCGTTCGAAGGTACGACGAGTTTAAAGGTATTCGGAGATAACGGGTTTAAGATTGATGAAAATTCTAACCTTACCGATATAAGAAAAGAAGCGTTTAAGGAAACCAAACTGAAGAATTTCGATCTTTCCGGCACGCAGGTTAAAACTATCGGCGCTTGGTGTTTCTACAATTCCGCGTTAGAGACGTTTACCTTCTCCGCGGATATTGAAAGCGTGGGCGCGTACGCGTTTGCAAACAGTTCAAACCTTGCCGTTGAACAGCCGAGTTGCGCGATAGGCACGAACGCTTTTGCCGACATAAAAGCATTTATAATCTGAACTTAATAAAAATAAAAATCGGC
>JAFZYZ010000091.1 GCA_017615975.1 Clostridia bacterium
ATAGGTTGCCCCTCGGTGTGCTTTATATTCTGCCGATATTATTTCTTATAAGGTAAAAAACGTAGAAAAAGTTAAAACTCCGCACTTGCCGTTTGATTGTAAGTGTGTTATAATAAAAACGAATTTTGTAAAATACGTTTCAGGAAGTCTTTATGGAAAAGGGTATTGAAAAATTAGGCGGCGTGGCTGAGTGGATATGGTTGAAAGAAGGTTCGGCGTTAAATCAGTTTGCGGAATTTTATCGTGAATTTGAATTAGACGAAACTTGCGGTGCGTTCGTGGAAATAAGCGCGCCTACGCAGTACGTCTTATATATAAACGGCAAGTTTGTTGCAAACGGTCAGTACGGCGATTACGGGTTTTATAAAGTTTACGACAGGCTGAATATCAGCGAATTCGTTAAAAAAGGTAAAAACGTTCTGGCGGTACTTGCGTATAATCAGGGCGACGATTCTTTTGCTTATCTATATAAAACCCCCGCGATTACTTTTTGCGTGTTTAGCGGGGATAAGGTAGCCGCTTATTCCGACGGAAACACTCTCGTAAGGCTTTCAAAAGAATACGTTTCGGGAAGAAACGAACAATTTGCGCCGCCGCTCGGCTATACCGTGCAGGTTGATCTTTCAAAAGACGACGAGTGGAAGATAAAAAAAGAAAATGGTTTTACTAATGCAGTAATCGTTCATACCGGTTTTAAGTTGTTTATAAGACCTATAAAGCGCCCCGAATTTTCGGGAAATAAGTTTTCGCGTATTCTGGCGCAAGGCGTGTTTCAGGAGAACGGCGGAAACACTACGGGAGAGATAGCGCAACGCGCTTATCTTTCGTCGAGAACGCTTGTTTCAATGACGGGCGTAATGCGTGAAAAATGCGACGTTTTTCCGAACCCGTTTACCTTTAAGGCTGACGGCGGCGACGGGGTGTATCTTATAGCGGATATGGCAACCGAACGCGTGGGGTATATAACCTTCGATATGGAAGTGGAAAAGGATACCGAAATTATCCTTTCTATCGGGGAACACCTTTCTGACGGGCGGGTGCGCGCTTTTGTCGGCGGCAGAAATTTTGCGCATAGGTTTACGCTAAAAAAAGGCAGGAATATTTTTACCGAATACGTGCGTAGGATAGCGGGCAGATATCTGATGCTTTACGCTTATACGGATAAAATAACGGTAAACTATTTAACGTTAAACGATTACGAATACCCGTTCGTGGAAAAGCCTAAACGCCTTCCCGACGGATTAAAACAGAGAATATACGATACGGGCGTAAGAACGCTTAAACTGTGTTTCCACGAACATTACGAAGACTGCCCTTGCAGGGAACAGTCCCTTTACGGGCAGGATTCGAGAAATCAGATGCTGTTTGCATACGACATTTTTGAAGGCACGGAGTTGCAGAAGGCAAGTCTTAAACTGCTGTCGATGGCAAATTCCCGCAGGACGGACGGGCTTATCTGGTCCACCGCGCCGGGGTATAAACTCGGCATATTGCCGGACATCAATAAAAACGACGAAAAGGGCGGGATACCTAATTTTTCGCTATTCTGGGTGCTTGCGGTGTGCGAATATTACGAGCGCACTAAGGATAAGGCGTTCGTTATAGAAGTTTTGCCCACTATTCTCGGTATAATGCAAGCCTTTAACGCAAGAATAAGGGATAAGGGGATAGAGAGTTTTCCGCATATAGATTACTTTAATTTTTACGAGTGGAGCGAAGGTATGGAACCCGGCACTAACGCTAATACCGACGTAATGGCGGCTTTGGGCAAGATGCCGACGAGTATAGACTGTATTCTTACCGTGCATTTTGCGTATATTTCCAAAGTGCTTGCCGCAGTTATGATAGATATTGGGCGGGGCGATCTGGCAAGCGAATTTAAAGCGTTCTGGGAAAAAACAAGCCCGCTGGTTGAGAATTTTTACGACGAAAAGGACGGGTATTATTATTCGTACGTTTCGCACGACGGTAAACGGTACGGCAAGCACGAATGTACGCAGGCGTACGTCCTGTACTGCGGCGACGGCGATAAAAAGCGGTATGAAAGAGTAGCGCGCAATATGATAAGCGGCGGAGATAACGGACTTGTCAGAATAACTCTTCCTAACTTGCAGTATAAATTTGACGGTATTATCAAAGCGCTTGGCGAAGAAGGGCTTAACTGGGTGTATAAAGAGATAGAAAAGGTGTTCGGCGAGATGTGCTTTAACGGATACACGACTTTTCCCGAGATGGAAGGCGGCGAAAAGGTGTTCGAAGACGCAGCGAGTTTATGCCACGCCTGGAGTGCGATAGGTTGCTATATCTACAATAAATATTTGTTAAAAAACAGATAAAAGAAGCGTTTTATTATGGAAAAAGAAACTTTAAAACAGGTAAAAGCGGTATATAAGATAGAAGCGGAGTGTATC
>JAFZYZ010000092.1 GCA_017615975.1 Clostridia bacterium
CCCGAACATTATCAAAAGCCCCAAAGGAAGAGAAAGAACGAGTGTCAGTATAAATAACAGACACGTCGTTCCAAACCCTTTAAGAAGCATTGAGTTAATAACTTCAAAAGACATCTCTCGTATGCTCCGAGTATTTTTTAAGCGCCGATATTAGGAATAAGCGAAGATGATAAACCGTATTTTTCGGCGATAGCCGCAAGCGTTCCGTCCGCGGAAAGCGCTTTTATCGCTTCGTTTACTTTCGCAGTGAAATCAGAACCTTTTCTGAACCCTATCGCATATTCTTCCGCTGCGGTGGGGATGGCGTCGTTAATAGAAAGCGAAGAATAATCCCCTTTGCCAACCATAGCGTTCGCCATAGTAGAGTCGATTACGATAAAATCAACCGTACCGTTTTTAAGTTCCATTAAAGCACTTGATTGCGATGTCGCCGCCGTGTAATCGGTTGAAAGAGTCTGCGCTAAACTTTCGCCGGCAGAACCGCCTTCCGCCATACCTTTCTTTCCGGCAAACGCCGCCGCCGAATTAAGAACGGAAAGACTTGCTTTGCTGGTTACGACGCATTGCCCGTTAGCAAGATATTTATAAGAAAAATCTACGTATTCCTTTCTTGAAACACCGTTAGATTCGTTCCCGTAAGTAAAACCGTTCCAGATACAGTCGATTGCACCGCTGTTAAGTTCGAGATATTTGCTACTCCATGAAATAATCTGGAATTTCGCTTTAACGCCTAACTTTTCCGCCACGGCGTTGGCAAAATCAGTATCAAAGCCCGTCAATTCATCGTCCGCTCCGATATAATTCATCGGTTCGTAAAGGGTGATTCCGCAAACGAAATAACCCTTGTCTTTAATACTGTCAAAATCCGAATCACCGCCGCAGGCGGTAAAGCCTACGCAAGCCATAACCGCTAAAATTGCGGTCATTATAAACATAACAAGTTTCTTCATTTTTCTGTTTCTCCTACCGTTTTTTACTTTATCACTTTATCAAAGTAAAGTGAAGTAGTGATTTTATTATACTTTATTATGGTAAAGTTGTAAAGCGTTTTAAGGCACTTTTTTAAAATCTGTTAAAATTTTTTAACCGATTTTATTTATTAATACCACTTTAACCTTCTGTCTTTTTGCGTAGTTTACCGTCTGGTACGTTCCGCCTTTATCATTATTTAAATAAGCGACGAGCACAGAAGCGCTATCCACCATAAACGCGTTCCTTTTAAACATACAGGTATTCGTATATTCTTTTGAAACGTAAATTTTTTCGTCTGATACGCTTAACATACGCCTGTATTCGGCTTTTTGCGCCGCGGAAAATTTATAATCCTGATTTTCGCAAGGAATACACGCTACTATTTTTACGGGCGTTTCTTTTCTTATCTCTTCTAAAATTTTAAAACACTCGGTATCGAACCCGACCGCCATACCGACTAAAAAAGTGTCAAAACCGCCGCCGATAAGTATTTTTATAACGCGCGTAAGTTCCGCGCTGTTATAATCTGATTTTAAAACTCTGTGCCCCGTAAAAGCGCAGGTTCTGGCTTTATCTATAATCATTTTAAGCCCCTTATTAAAGCGGTTTTTTGCGAATTTTAGCGTTGGCGCGCGGATACGCGTTGTCTGTGGATTTTTCCTTACTTATAACTACTACCGTGCGAGTATTTCCGTCTAAATCGAATTTTTCAGCCGTTTCAAACTTACCGCCCAAAATTTTAACGGCGGATTTTGCCGAATTTATCTCCTCTTCCGCATCCCCTTTATACGCGACAAATTTTCCGCCTACTTTAACGAACGGCAGACAATATTCTGATAAAATCGGCAGCGCCGCTACTGCGCGCGCGGTTGCGCAATCAAACTTTTCGCGGAAAAACTTATCGTGCGCTTTTTCTTCCGCTCTTCCGCAGATTATTTCAACGTTATCAAGTTTTAATTCTTTAACGACTTCCTTTAAAAATTCGCACTTTTTACCCGTCGCTTCCAAAAGAACGGCGTTAAGTTTCGGCTTTAATATTTTAATCGGTAAAGAAGGAAAACCGCCGCCTGCGCCAACGTCTAAAAAACAACCGTCTATAAACTTTGCGCCAAGCAGACTATCTACAAAATGTTTAAGATAAACTTCTTTTTTCTCGGTTATTGCGGTAATATTAAATTTAGCGTTATAAAAATTCAGTAAATTATAATAATTTTCAAAATCCGCAAACTGTTTTTCGGAGAGATTAAACCCGAATTTATCAAATAAACTTTTCACAGAAAAATTATAACATATATTCGGTATATTAACAAATATTTTTTTATCAACTTAAAATTATCAACAACGTTTATAACCCGGTTGATAAAATTATTTTCAAAATAAAAACGATACCTGAAAAAATTAAAAAAGAGTTTTTTTCGGATTTTAGTTAATAATTTAACGTAAAATATTTTTTTATCAACTTTTTATCAACCCTTTATTAAGGCGGCTTTTATTTTTATTTTACTTACCTTTACCGCGTTTTCAACTTTTCAACGCAAGATACTATTTTATACGAATATTTTAAAACTTTTAAATAAAAAACCAACAAAACTGAAAAAGAAAAATCAAAGTAAAAAAGTTAAAAGGCATAAGGAATAAATTCTTGATTTTTATCGACGTTTGTTATATAATATATAAGTACGGTTTACTTATATATTGTTTTTAAAAAAATTTCGGAGAAAAAATTATGAAACTTATTTGCGACGGTCTGGATTTATCGGACGCGGTATTAAAAGTAAGCAAAGCGTTATCCGCTAAAACTGCAAATCCCGTTTTAGAAGGTATTAAAATTTCGGCGAAAGCGGATACTTTAACTCTTACCGCAACGGATACTGAACTTACCATTGAAAAAACTATAAAAGCGGAAGTTTTAATGGAAGGCGAAACGGTCGTCGTCGGTAAATATTTCGTTGATTTTACCAAAAAACTCGAAAAGGAACAGGTGGAACTTTCCTGCCTTTACGACGGACAGTTGCAGATTAAATATTCCGATTCCGAAAGTGAATTACAGGTTTACCCCGTCGCTAATTTCCCGATTATCAAAAAAGGGGACGGAGAAAACTTTTTTGAAATAAGCCCCGCGGAATTTAAAGACGCCGTTGAAAAAACGGTTTTGTCCTGTTCTAACGACGATTCCCGCCCCATACTTAAAGGCGTGCTGTTCGAACTTAACGAAAGTTCTTTAACTTGCGTTGCGCTTGACGGATTCAGAATGAGCGTCGTTAAAAAGAACGTAGTATCAAGCGGATCTTTTAAGGCGATAATTCCGGCGAGAACGCTTATGGAAATTACCCGCCTTATAGAAAAGGACGAAGGAACGCTTAAAGTTTATATTCAGAAAAATTCCTTATTCTTACAAGTGGAAAACACGGTTATAGTATCGAGACTTATAGAAGGCGAATTTGTTAAATACGGACATATTTTGCCGACTAATTTCGCTAACACTTTCACGGTGGAAAAAGAATCGCTGCTTAACAGTCTTGACCGCGCGGTTATACTTGCCAAGAACGACCGTTATAACGTAATACGGTTCGATATACGTGAAAACGTGATGACCGTAAGCGCGAAATCCGAAGTGGGATACGTTAACGAAAACGTAAACATAAATCTCGAAGGTAAAGATATAATAATCGCGTTTAACGGTAAATTTTTAAGCGAATATTTAAGGATAATCAAGGGCGATTTTATAAAATTCAAACTGAATTCGTCCATAGATCCCTGTATTTTAACCCCCGCGGGGAAAGACGATTTTATATATCTTGTACTTCCCGTAAGCATAAACGTGTAAAACGCAATAAAACGATTGACAAAAACGCTAATAATTTATAGAATATTAAAGTACGAAAAATAAACCTATAAACAGGAGAAAATAAAATGAAACAGACTTATCAACCCAAAAAAAGACAGAGAAGTAAAGTACACGGGTTCAGAAAGAGAATGAAAAGCAAGGCGGGCAGAAACGTGTTAAAGCGCCGCCGCAACAAAGGCCGTCATAATCTTTCCGCATAAAAATCGGAAAAACGATGGCTTTTGATTACAGGTTAAAAAAACAAAAAGATTTCAGTAAAGTTTTTCAGGAAGGAAAAAGATTATTTTCCGAAACTTTAACGCTAATATACCTGCCTTCAAAAGAATTAAAAGTGGGCTTTGCCGTGAGTAAAAAGCACGGCGGAAGTGTTAAACGCAATAGAATTAAAAGACTGTTAAGGGAATCTTTCAGAAGTTTTTCACCTGAAAAAATGAAAAACTTCTTTTTTGTTTTTATACCTAAAATAAAAGACGAATATGACTATCACGTTTTTTTGAAAGATATCGGATACCTTTTAAAAAAGGGCGGCTTTTTTAAAGATGACTCTTTATGTTGAAATTTTTAAGCGTTAAACTTATAAAGTTTTACCAGAAATATTTATCTTTCGGGAATTGCAGGTACGTACCTTCCTGTTCCGAATATATGCTCGAAGCGATATTAAAGCGCGGTTTTTTTATCGGCGTTTCTCTCGGAATATGGCGTATTTTAAGGTGCAATCCTTGGAGTCGCGGCGGGTTCGATAAAGTGCCCGATAAAAAAAGCGTGATAAAGTGGGTGTATTAAATGGAAATTATCAATATTATCAATTTCAGCGCGCCGAGTACGAGTAATACTTTCGCAAAACTTATTATGTGGCTTGTGTCCATTACTTCTTCGGTTGCCTTGGGCGTAATTTTATTTACGCTGTTTTTGAAACTTATAACTTTGCCGTTCGATTTTATGTCGCGGTTTTCTATGCGTAAAAATTCCATAAAAATGGAACAGATGCGCCCCGAACTTGAAAAATTGCAGCAGCAGTACGCGAACGATAAAAATCTTTACAACCAAAAGATGATGGCGCTCTATAAAAAGAACGGCTATTCTATGTTCGGCGCTTGTCTTCCTACCATTATCACACTCGTCGTGTTTATTATCGCAATCAACGGGTTTAACGCGTACTCTCATTATCAGAATAAACAGTATTTCTACGATATGAGTATCTCGTATAACAACGCAATATACGCGGGACTTGAAATAGACGGCGAATATATTGCCGTAAACGATGAAGGCGCAATTTGCGTAAACGACGCTAAAATTTTAGAAAAAATCGGTAATGAAGACGAATTATCATTTACCCCCGAAGGTAAAGATTATCAGATTATTATTACTAACAACATAGTTGAAAACGAAACGGAATATTTTACCGTAAGGACTTCTAACGGTTATATAGAATATAAGAGCAACAAAGTGGACGGCGTTGCGGGCAATATAAAGGAATTTTCTATTCTGCCCGACGGTTTAGCGGCAACCGACGCCATCAATAAACAATACAATAACGGGCTTAGAAACTCCGCCGGAAAAACTTTTACGGAAATGGCAGCGGAAGGACAAAGCGCTGCGGACTTTTTATCTTCCGTAGGTTCTTATCAGGCGGCGGAAACTTTCCGCAATAACGGTTCGCGCTTTTTGTGGGTTAAAAATATCTGGATAACCGACAGTCCGACGAAACACCCTGTTGAAAGCGACTGGAAATCGTTTAAGAGTGCTTACGACTACGACGGTGCAAATATAGAAAGTTACGGCGGCTACAAAAAACTTATAGCCGAATTGCAGGACGAACAGGACGCGCCTAACGGGTACTTTATACTCGTTATATTAACAGCACTCTCTTCCCTTTTAACGCAGTTCGTTATAGGCAGAAGCCAAAAAGCGCAGATGGAACTTCAGACGGTGAACGGGCAGGGCGCGCATACGCAGAAAATTATGATGTGGATGATGCCGATAATGATGGCGGTATTCGCGTTCTTCTACACGGCGGCGTTCTCCTTATATATCGTATTGAGTTCTTTAATCGGGCTTTGCACGACGCTTGTTATTAACTATATAGCGGATAAAAAATTCAAACCGAAAGCGGCGGGAGAGAACGAAGTGATACGCGGCAGAGTGTATATTCCCCCGAAAAAGGAAGAACCGAGTAAAGCCGATAAGGCCGCCAAAAAGAAAGATAAGACGTTAGAAGACGGATTTTTATCGGGACTTGCCGATAAAAAGAAACATCAGCGCGGCAGATTAAAGTAAATAAAACGCAGCAGGCGTTTAAGGAGTATAAAATGGAATTTACAGGTAAAACGGTTGAAGACGCCAAGGCAAAGGGATTAGAAAGCCTTGGGATTTCCGAAGATAAAGCGGAAATAACGGTAATTGCCGAAGCGGTAAAGGGGCTGTTCGGTAAGGTTAAAAAAGAGGCGGTAGTCGACGTTAAGGTAAAAGAAGAACCGACCGAAACTATGGTAAAAGCGCCAAAGGCGGCAAAATCGCAGCCTTCCGGCAGCGGCGTTGCGGCAGCGGCGGAGTTTATAGGTAAACTCTTTGACATTATGGACGTAAACGCCAAAGCGAATATAACAGAAGAAAACGTTATTTCGCTTATTGCCGAAGATTCGTCGGCGGTTATAGGATATCGCGGAGAAGTGCTGGACGCTATACAGGTTTTAGCGGGTGCGGTAGCGAATATCGGTAAAAAGGAATACGAAAAAATCGTAGTCGATTGTGAAAATTACCGCGGTAAACGGGAAGAAACGCTTATTTCTCTCGCGCACAAACTCGAAGCGAAAGCGACGGATATGAGAAGAAAGGTTATTTTAGAACCTATGAGTCCGTTTGAAAGGCGAATAATTCACACGGCGCTTGCGGAAAGCGAAACGGTAAAAACGATAAGCGACGGTAAAGAACCGCAAAGGTTCGTAGTAATAGTTCCGAACGATCTGGACGAAACGGCAAGACCGTACAATGCGGGGACTAATCACGGCAAAAATCGCAGGGACGGCAAGTTCGGCGACAGAAGAGACCGTAATCGCGGCGGCAGAGATTTTAAAAACCGCAACCGCGGCGACAGAAGGGGCAGCGGTTTTACCGAAGAAAAGAGAAAGACAACGCCGTCTTTCGGTACTTATCTCGGCAACAGTTTAAAAAACAACGA
>JAFZYZ010000093.1 GCA_017615975.1 Clostridia bacterium
GCCGCAAGCGGTGAACGCAAAACAACACGCTAACGCCGTTAAACACGACATAATAATTGCCAAAAGTTTCTTCATTTCTTTCTCCTTGTCGCCGCCACGTCTAAATTTGTTTGCGGCTGTTTTTTTATGACTTTATTTTAGTACCGAATTTGATTATTGTCAACGATTTTTACACCGAATTTGCAAATTTTTTGCTTTTTTTATGAATATTTTTAAGATTTTTGAATATATATGCGAATATTGTTAAATTTTATGCAAAAAATCGTTAACCGTTGAAATCTGTTTTTCTACCGAAGCGACGCTAGTACCGCCTTCGCTTACCCGCTTGTTTACACAATTTTCGATATCTATCGCTTTATAAAGGTCGCTTTCAAACAGTCCGCTGAAAGAGTGATACTCGTCGAGTGAAAGGGTTTCAAGCGTTTTGCCGTTCTTGATGCAATAGCCGACTATTTCCCCGCAGATTTTATAAGCCGAACGGAAAGGTTCGCCCTTTTTGGTAAGATAATCGGCAAGGTCGGTGGCGTTTATAAAGCCTTTTTGTGCCGCGGCTTTCATATTTTCCCTATGCGCCGTCATCGTGGCAACCATAGGCGCGAACACCGCAAGGCAGGCTTTAACCGTGTCGGCGGCGTCGAACGCAAGTTCCTTATCTTCCTGCATATCCTTATTGTAGGCAAGCGGCAAACCTTTAAGAACGGTTAAAATCCCCGTCAGATCGCCAAACACCCTTCCCGTCTTGCCGCGGACGAGTTCCGCCATATCCGAATTCCGTTTCTGCGGCATTATTGACGAACCGGTGGTAAATTCGTCCGATAAACTCACGAACTTAAACTCCCACGAAGTCCACAGTATTATTTCTTCCGCAAAGCGGGATAAATGCGTCTGCAACAGCGCGCAGCAGGAAATAAATTCGGCGACGAAATCCCTATCTGAAACACCGTCTATACTGTTTTCGCACACGCGGGAAAGTCCTAACGCAGCCGCCTCGAACGCCCTGTCGGTATTATAAGTCGTGCCAGCCAACGCGCAAGAACCGATAGGCGAAACGCTTACGCGCTTAACCGCGTCGTTAAACCGTTCGTAATCACGGATAAGCATAAACGCGTACGCCAAAAGGTGATGCCCGAAAGTTATGGGCTGCGCACGCTGCAAATGCGTGTAGCCAGCGCACACAGCGTCTTTATATTCTTCCGCTTTGTCCGCAATCGCTTTCACGAGCGTTTTTATCGCCGCCAAAATCGCTTGCGTTTCTTTAAGTATATAAAGGCGGAAATCAAGCGCAACCTGATCGTTCCTACTCCTTGCGGTGTGAAGTTTTTTCCCCACCGCGCCGACGCGTTCGGTCAGCGTTTCTTCCACGAAAGTATGAATATCTTCCGCCCTATCGTCGATTTTAAGCGCACCCGTTTCTATATCGTTAAGAACTAGCGAAAGCCCGTTTACAAGCGTATCGGCTTCGGCGTCCGTAATTATGCCGCACTTATTAAGCATCTGCGCGTGCGCGATACTGCCCGTTATATCTTCTTTATACAGCCGTTTATCGAATTTTATCGAAGAATTAAAATCGTCCGCAATCTCGCTGACCTTGCCGCTGGATAGTCCCGCCCAGAGTTTTTCCATACATATCACCTTTAATTTTTACTTTTTCAGTAAGTCAATAAGCGCAAAATCGTCTCGCTTAAACTTTTGCGGGACGATTTTTACCTTTTAACCGTTATTATTTGTTTTCGCCGTTTATCGCGTCCAACTTCGCCTGAACGGTCAACGGCAGCCCGAACAGATTGATAAATCCCGCCGAATCCTTTTGATTATAGTCGCTTTCGCCGAAAGTCGCTATCTCTTCGCTGTACAAAGAATATTTACTCCATACGCCCGCATTGATTATATTGCCCTTATACAGTTTGAGTTTAACTTTGCCGCTGACTTTTTCCTGCGTTTTATCTACGAACGCCGAAAGCGCTTCACGCAAGGGCGTAAACCATTGCCCGTTATACACTAATTCCCCGAAAGTTATCGCCAACTTTTCCTTTTCGTGCATAGTGTATTTATCAAGACACACACTCTCTAAAACGCTGTGCGCTTTATATAAAATCGCGCCGCCGGGGGTTTCGTAAACGCCGCGGCACTTCATACCGACTAGACGATTCTCCACTATATCTATTATGCCTATCCCGTTTTTACCGCCCAGTTCGTTTAATTTATATATTATGTTTTTAGCCGAAGTCTTTTCGCCGTCTATCGCCACGGGCACGCCTTTTTCAAACTCAAGTTCCACGTAAGTAGGCTTATCGGGCGCTTTTATCGGCGAAACGCCGAGTTCCAAAAAACCGTCCTTTTCGTACTGCGGTTCGTTGCCCGTGTCTTCAAGATCCAAGCCTTCGTGCGATAAGTGCCAAAGGTTTTTGTCCTTGCTGTAATTCGTTTCTTTATTGATTTTCAGCGGAACGTTATGCTTTTCCGCATACTCGATTTCTTCTTCCCGCGATTTTATACTCCACTCCCGCCACGGCGCGATTATCTTCATTTCGGGAGCAAACCGCTTTATGGTCAGTTCGAAACGCACTTGGTCGTTCCCTTTCCCCGTACAGCCGTGAACGATAGCGTCCGCCTTTTCCTTTTTGGCTATATCGACAAGCGCCTTTGCGATGCAAGGACGAGCGTGGCTTGTTCCGAGATAATACTCTTCGTACTTCGCCCCCGCTTTCATAGTCGGAATTATATAATTATCGACGTAATCGTCGGTAAGATCTAATACGTATATTTTAGAAGCACCCGTCTTTATCGCCTTTTCTTCCAGCCCGTCGAGTTCGTCCGCCTGCCCGACGTTCCCCGCGACGGCGATAACTTCGCACCCTTCGTAATTCTCTTTAAGCCACGGAATTATTATGGACGTATCAAGCCCGCCCGAATACGCAAGCACTACTTTCTTTATCTTCTTTTCCATTTTCTCGTCTTCCTTTTCGGTTTTGTGTTTATTATATTCCTTTTCCTCCGTTCTGTCAACGAATTTTATGCCGTATTTTTAATAATTTGCATTTTTTTATGCAAAATATTTATTTTTATGAATTTTTTTATGAATAATTTATGGTTTATTGCAATATTGACAAGAGTAGAATTTATAAAAAGTGTTTGCGCGGCGGAAAACTTTCCGCC
>JAFZYZ010000094.1 GCA_017615975.1 Clostridia bacterium
AGTTCAAGCCCTTTTAAGAATATTTTTTACTGTCGTTTTCACGGATTTCCGTGCGGCGTATCTTGCCGCTTATGGTTTTCGGAAGACTTTCCACAAACTCAATAACACGCGGGTACTTATACGGCGCGGTATGAGTTTTGACGAATTCCTGTAATTCGACTACCAGTTCGTCGGACGGATTGTAGCCTTTTCTGAGTACTATGGTCGCCTTAACCTTAAAGCCGCGCTTGGCATCCGGCACGCCGGTTACCGCAACTTCCAACACCGACGGGTGTTCCATAAGCACACTTTCCACTTCAAACGGCCCTATGCGGTAGCCCGAAGACTTTATAACGTCGTCGTTCCTGCCGATATATTTGATAAAGCCGTGTTCGTCCATATACGCCGTGTCGCCCGTATGGAAATATCCGTTCCGCCAACTGTATTCGGTCGCTTCCGCGTCGTGATAATAGCCGCACATAAGCCCGCAGGGCTTGTTTTTAAGCGTTGCTTTTATACAGATTTCACCCGCTTCGCCGGGCAGGCTGTCCACACCGTTCGCGTCCAGAATATGAACGTCGTAGCCGGGCATAGGTCTGCCTATAAAGCCCGAAACGGGTTCTGCGTAATGCCCCAAAGTACCGATACAGCACGTAGTTTCCGTCTGTCCGAAACCTTCGTGTATGGAAAGCCCCGTATATTCTTTCCATTTATTGAAAATGTCCGGATTTAACGCTTCGCCTGCGGCGCAGCAGTGATGCAAGGACGATAAATCGTATTTGCTTACGTCGTTTTGCAGCATAAAGCGGTACATTGTAGGCGGAACGCAAAAAGTGGTGACTTTATATTTCGCAAGCACTTCGAGTATATCCGCACCGTCGAACTTATCGAAATCGTAAACCAAAATAGCCGATTCGCCGAACCATTGTCCATAAAACTTACCCCAAAGCGATTTTAGCCAACCCGTATCGGATATGGTGAAATGCAATCCGCCGACTTCTACCCTGTGCCAGAAAACGCCTGTTACTATATGCCCCAAAGGATAAGTATGGTTATGCAGTATCATTTTGGGATAGCCGGTAGTCCCCGAAGAAAAGGACATAAGCATTATGTCGCTTGCGTGCACCGCGTCTTTCCCCTGCGGTCTTTCCCATTTGTCGCTAGCCGCGGCTATTCCGTCTTCAAAATCTATCCAGCCGCCGCCTACGGGCTTTTTATGCTTGGTGGTAAATTTGAGTTTTACCGTTTCACACTCTTTTGCCACTTCGTCGAAGTGTTCGGTACAGTCCCCGTCGCCCGTTATAATTACCGCTTTGATTTCACCCTTGTTGCAGCGGTAAGTGTAGTCCTTGCCGACGAGCATATTCGTTGCCTGAACGGCAATAGCGCCTATCTTGTGCAGTCCAAGCATAACGAACCAGAAGTAATAACTTCTTTTAAGCACTAAAAGCACTCTGTCGCCCTTTACTATGCCCTGACTTTTAAGATAGTTCGCAGCCTTATCCGACCAGACTTTCATATCGCGGAAGGTAAAAATCTTTTCTTCCTTGGTGTTTGAAAGCCATACCATAGCGGTAGCGTCGGGTTTTTTCGCCGCGAGTTCGTCCATTACGTCGTAGGCAAAATTAAAAGTATCGGGGTAATTTATTTTATAATTATCCCTTAAATCCTGTAAATCTTTATAAGAATCTCTGTTTCTTCCCGTATATTTTTCGTATAATATCATTTTTTACTCTCTTTTTAAGGCGTAAAAAATCATTTCATAACTACCGCAAGAAACTTTAACGGCGTATCCCCTAACACCTTGATACCGTGCGGCAGACGCGAATTGAAGTACGCGCTGTCGCCCTTATTCAAGTCGTAGGTCATATTTCCTACCGTAAGCCGCATACTGCCCGAAAGTACGAAATTGAATTCCTGCCCTTCGTGCGTATGGAAGATTTTATCTTCTTCCCCAGGCATACAGGTAACGAAAAACGGTTCGCCCTTTTTGTCTCTGAAGGTATAAGCCAGATGTTTATAGTCGTACGCGCCTTCTTTCTTTATGAAAAACTCCTGCCCCTTACGCACGATAGCGCAGTCGGACAGTTTGGGCGAATGCCCCGAAAGAAGATTTATCACGTCTATTCCGAGTATTGTGGCGACGTTAAGCATAAAACTGAAGGAAAAATCGTGCTTGCCGTTTTCATACTCTTCGTATTCGGCGACGGTCTTGCCTAACTTGTCGGCAATCTCTTTCACCGTCATACCGTTGATTTCGCGAAGTTCGCGAAGCCGCATACCCATTTCTAATAACTGTTCGTCCATCTGACAGACCCCCTTAAAGGTAATTATAGCCTAATTCTATCGCCCTTATATTGTTTTTAAGAAGTTCCGCCTTTTTTGCGGGAACCATTTGCGATAGACTGCTTTCAATCTGTTCCAGAGTAAGAATACCCGTTTCTTTCAAGGTCTTACCCAGAATTATCATATTCGCAAGTCCGTCAAGCCCGTTATCACTTGCCATTTTCGTCGCAGGTATACCAACGGTGATAACATCGTCTCTGGTACCCTGCTTAATAATCAGCGAACTGTCGTATATGATATAACCTTTCGGTTCGGTTTCGTCGTAATATTTTTCCAACGAAGGAAGATTCATCGCGATAAGCACGTCGGGTTTATCGACTATCGGTGAACCTATCGGAGAGTCGGAAATAGTGATGCTGCAATTTGCCGTGCCGCCGCGCATTTCCGGTCCGTAAGAGGGTAGCCAGGATACTTCTTTACCGCATTTAAGCCCCGCGTATGCAAGCGCTTTGCCGGTAAACAGAATCCCCTGTCCGCCGAAGCCTGCTATCAGGATTTTCGTCGTCATTTACTTTTCCTCCTTGTATTTGTCCTTATAAACGCCAAGCGGATAATACGTTTCCATATTATCGTCCAGCCATTTAATAGCGTCTGTCGGCGATAATCCCCAGTTTGTCGGGCAGGTGGAAAGCACTTCGATAAGCGAAAATCCTTTGCCCGCTATCTGGTTTTCAAAGGCGTGCTTTATCGCCTTTTTCGCCGCGCGTATGTTTTTAACGTTGTTTACAGCCACCCTTTCAAGATAGGACGCGCCCGTAATCTGCGAAAGCATTTCGCATACCTTTACGGGATAGCCGACGACCGTGGTGTCTCTACCGTAAGGCGAAGTCTGCGTTATCTGTCCGGGCAACGTCGTCGGCGCCATCTGTCCGCCCGTCATTCCGTATATAGCGTTGTTTACGAATATTACCGTAATATTTTCGTTTCTCGCCGCCGCGTGTACCGTTTCCGCAGTACCTATTGCCGCAAGGTCGCCGTCGCCCTGATAAGTGAATACGATTTTTTCGGGATTAGCGCGCTTTGCACCCGTCGCAACCGCGGGGGCTCTGCCGTGCGCCGCCTGAATCATATCGCAGTTAAAATAATTATAGGAAAATACCGAACAACCTACGCTTGCAACGCCCACCGTTTTATCTAAAACGCCGAGTTCGGCAAGAGATTCGGCAACAAGCCTGTGTATAATACCGTGCGTACAGCCGGGGCAATAATGCATCGGCGCGTCGGTTAAACCTTTGGTCTTTTCAAAAACTACCATTGTTTGGCTTCTCCTTTTTCGATTTTGTAAATTGCGTTAAGCACTTCTTCGGGCGTCATTATCACGCCGCCCGTCCTGCCGTAGAAATATACGGGCTTTTTGCATTCGGTCGCAAGTTTTACGTCGTCAACCATCTGCCCCATATTGAGTTCTACCGATAAAAACGCCTTAACTTTGTCCGCCGCTTTGTTAAGCACGGCTTTCGGGAAAGGCCACAGGGTTATCGGGCGAATCATCCCAACTTTAAGCCCC
>JAFZYZ010000095.1 GCA_017615975.1 Clostridia bacterium
GTTAAACGGGTGGGCTGGCGATTAAATTTTATACCTGTTTCCGTTATTTCGTACTCGTTAAGGTTATAGCGTCTATACCGAACTGTACGAGACTGTATTTTTCGGTAAACTCTTTCGGCTTGCCCGTTTCCCACTCGCCAAGCATCGTAAAATGTTTCGGGAAAACCTGTTCCTTTTCTACGTCTATTTTATTATGATGCGGTCCGAATAAATTGCGCAAACTCGATTTTACCTTGATCTGCAGCACGTTTTCACCCTGTTTTAACAGGTCGGTTATATCCACTCTATCGCTTAACACCGCGCTTTTACCATTGCCGCCGCAGGTAATTTCCGCAGTTAAAAATCTGCCCTTAAAAGATATAATTTCCCTGCTTTTACCGTCGTAATTCAGTTTACCCGTTAAAGTAAAGTTGCCGTAGAAGAAAGGATACCCGCGTTTTTCAAAGTGCGAAAATTTCTCTACGCACCCGCGGCGTTTTGTTAAGGACAAGTCTTTTTTGACTATAAAATCACCCACTATATACGCGTTTTCTATCGACGTATCGTAATACAGGCAATTCCTTACGCTTTCGGTAGCCCTGGGATCGAAAAGCGCGTACCTTACCCCGTCGTGTTCGTAAAAATCCAGCGCGTATTCGACAAGGTTCTCGCCCGAAACGATAATCTTTTCGATATCCGCTTCCGCAAATTCGGTATCAAAAGCACTCTGCAACAATTCTACGTCTTTACCGTTAAGCCTGAAATACTTGTATTTCGCTTTCTCCACGAGAAGTTTAGCCGCAAACGTTTCTTTTACCGAAAAACTCTGCCGTATAATCAAATTCCCGCGGTAATCCTGCCTTAACAAGAACTCGAATATATCCTGAATATTCCTTGCCCTGCTGAAATTCACGCCGTCCAAAGAATAGCACGCTTTATCAAGCACGAAATAGTTTTCCGACACGCCGCTTACCGTAAATTGTTTGGTAATATCTTTTTCAGAAAGGGCAGGTTTTTCGGCTGTGCCAAACCCATTTGCCTTATACAGAATAACGCTTTCCGCACCGCCGAGGGAAAACTCCCCGTCCGCCGCGCCAAGCGACAAGTTCTCCAAATCCAGCAAAGCGTACTCGCCCGAAATACCGGCTACACTCACCTTGCAACTATCGTTTTTAGAGACGTTTTTAATAAACAGAAAATCCCCTATCTCACCCTTTCTTTCGGTAATGAACGCCCGTCCTTTAAGCACCTTAAAGCCGAATTTACCATTTGCGGTTATCTCTTCAAACCCGACGTTAGAGATTAAATCCACGGTTGAGTTTACGCCATCGATATAGTCGATTTTATTCGCCAGCCACAGTTTACCGTTAAAATCTTTCAGAATGTCGTAAGTGGGTTTAGAGATACTCTGCATTTCCGGCACGATTACCGTATTATAAACGCAGTTCCCTACGAAGAGTTTTCCGTCCTTTATGCCGCCGTGTTTTTGCAGTATCGTTTCGTCCGCAATATGGTAGGAAACGCCGCGGTAAGCCAGTTCGTTCAATAATTCTTCGAACTTTTTATCCACCGTTCCGAGAAGTTTAGGAGTGTCCGCCTTAACGTACGACAGGTAAAGGCTTTTTACGGGGTGTATAACGCACACGTCCGCCTCTTCTTTAGTGTTCGATATTATATACCCAAGCCTGTCAAAGTAATCGTTGAAAGTCTTAAATTCCTTAAACCAGTTTGACTGTCTGGAAAAAACGGGCGGACAATCGTATTTCCCCTGCGACGCCAAAGAATAGGGGTACAAATGCTGACACATTTTATTGACGCCGTTAAAGTACTGCATTTCCGCTATACTCTTTAACTCTCTCGGATTTACGTCGTGCCCGGAACAGGCGAAAGTTTCGCTTAAAACCTGTTTCTTGCCGAGTTGCTGTGCCGCACTGCCTACCTGCTTAAAAGTAAGCAGCGTTTCACAATCCCTGCCCAGCCAGTCCACCGCGGGAACGTGTTCGTATTCGTAAGTGGGCATAACGCCGGCACAAAACCACATCTGATGGGTTAATTTTTCTTCGTTTATGGCGTGCCCCGTGAGTTTACAGCCGTGCGCGGAACACCAGTCGTATAACTTTTCGTAATAATTATGAACGTAAAGATGGTTCATAATAGAATAGTAGTCGTATTTGAACTTATACCCGCAAGGGTTATCGAAAAACAGGTAAATAAGCCCGTCTTTTACGTCCTTACCCGCCTTTTCGTATTCCTTTGCTATATACGGGCTATAAGGAACGCCCAAAGGGCAGCATTGCGGTTCGTCGGTGAAAAACCCTACGAGTTCTTTGCCGAAACTGTCTTTGAATCTTTCGTAATACTTTTCGTGCGTTTCTTTTATGAACTCGTCCACCACGTTGGGGTTTAAAATATCGGTGTAAGACGGGTTCTGCTTTAAGTATACGCAATAGTATTTTGCGCTGCCGCCTTCCCCTTTAACGCGCTTAAAATCACCGTTTTCCATAGTATAAACGGCAAACGCGTCTTTATCGAACGCGGCGCGCTCTTCCAAAGTCATATAACACGACAAAAAGTCTTCGCGCTCTAAAAGTTTGCCGCCGACTATCCCGCTGGGCCAACCGTTTTCGTCGTAAACCCACGCTTCAAGCCCCAGTTCTTTCGCCTTTTTAAGGCAGGCGGCAATACAGGAAAACCATTGTTCCCCAAGATACTCCACACCCTTTAATCCGGACCTAGCGTGCATTATAAACCCGCCTATTCCGGCGGCATACATATCTTCTATCTGCGCTAAAAGCGCTTCTTCTTTTATATGATTGTTCCAACTCCAAAACGGAATACTTTTATACCCCGTTAAGTCGCCGGTTAAAATCTCTTTTAATGCTCCGAATTCCATATCAGTCCTCTAAGGTAAATTCCGCTTTCGCCGCCGCGCTGCTGTCCGCACCGACGTACACCGTAAATTTGCCGCTATCCGCTTTCAAGTCGCCGTCTATATGATAGTATGAAAGTTTTTCTTCCGTTATCGTAAACTTAACTGTCGCCCTATCGTGCGCCTTTATAAACACACGCTTAAAATCCTTTAATTCTCTCACGGGGCGCAACACTTCCGAAACTTCGTCGTTTATATATAGTTGTACGACTTCCGTACCGTCAATATCGCTGTCGTTTAACACGTCTATACTTGCGGTAATCGCGCCGCCTTTTTTCATTACACCGCAATCCAAAGTCAAATCACCGTACTTAAAGGTACTGTAAGACTTGCCGTACCCGAAAACGTATTTCGGGAAATTCGCGCCGTCTTCATACTTTGCCTGAAAGCGCCACGTGGTATTCGTCGGATCGAACGGTCTGCCAAGTTTCTTCTTCGCGTAATAAATAGGCAGTTGTCCTTCGCTTGCGGGCAAAGTCGCCGCAAGTTTGCCGCTGAAATTGCGTGCGCCGGATAAAAGGCTAACCAGCGCTTCCGCCGTTCTGTGCCCTAAATCCCAGCAGTACACCACCGCGCCCGCGTCTAATTCGTTTATTATAAGCGGCCGCCCCGCAAACACCAGACTTACTATCTTCTTGCCGCTTGTCTTTATCGCTGCAAAACAGTCCGTCTCTTCTCGTTTTAAGTGTAAATTATGTTTAGAATGCGCTTCGCCGTTCTCTTCACTCGTTTCCCCGCAGGTAAATATAACGGTATCCGCATCTTTTATCGCCCGTTTAACCGCATTTTCGTCGTAAGAAGGGCAAGAACCCACAACGCTGTATCCGCAAGCCGTAAAAGCCTGTTCTAACGTGCTTAAATCGTCCTTATGCGCGCTGTTCTGCCAGCACCCGAGAAAATCCTTACTCTCCGAAAATCTGCCGATTACGGCTATTTTAGCGCTTTTATTTATCGGCAATTCGCCGACGTTAGATAACAGCACCGCACTTTCCGCCGCAAGTTCTTCGGATAAAGCCAAGTGCTCTGCGGAAAATACCGCCGACATGTCTTGTTTACAATAGGGATTTTCAAACAGCCCGAGTTCGTATTTCTTTTCAAGAACTCTTAACACCGCTTGGTCGATAAGAGTTTCTGAAACGCGCCCTTCTAAAACCGACTGTTCCAGTCCGTTCGGATAAGCAATCGCGCCAAGGTCTATATCTACCCCCGCTTCTATCGCCTTTTCGTTGCACTCTTTGACGGTTTCACATACTCCGTACGGGAGCATTTCGTTAATCGATCCCGCGTCGGAAATGATTATACCTTTAAATCCGAATTTACCGCGCAAAATATCGCGCAGATACTTTTTATTGCCGGATATGGGAACGTTCTCTATCGCGTTAAACCCCGTCATCACGGAATCTGCACCTTCCTTTACCCCTTCACGGAAAGGAATCAAGTAGGTGTTAAGCATCGTGTTCTCGTTAACTTCCACAACGTCGTAATCTCTGCCGCCTTCACTTGCGCCGTAGCCCGCGTAATGCTTTAAGGTAGCCATAACGTAATTATCGGCGTTCTGATAGCCCTTTACGTAGGCTTTCGCCATTTCGCCCGCAAGGTAAGGATCTTCGCCTTGACTTTCGGCAATCCTGCCCCAGCGCGGATCTCTCGAAACGTCAATCATAGGCGCGTTGGTATAGCGTATGCCGCAGGCAACCGCTTCTTCAGCCGACGCCCTGGCATTTTTTTCTACCAGCGCAGTATCAAAACTGCACGCCGCGGCAAGCGGAATAGGAAACACGGTTTCCAAACCGTGTATCATATCGCAATTTATAAGCAGCGGAATATGCAATCTCGAACTCTCTATCGCCGTTTTCTGGATAGCGTCGGTAATCGCACTCATATCGTAGGGCTGAACGATTATAGAACCTATCTTGCTTTCTTTTAAAAGTTTAATAAGATCTTTACTGTCGGGAACGCCTTTATCGTCCACGTTGCAGCCCGCGCAAAGCGTAAGTTGACCTATTTTTTCCGTTAAAGTCATTTGCTTTAACAAGTTTTCCGCCTTTTCTCTGTTAGTCATCGTGTCTCCGTTGTGCGTTAATTTTATCTTTACATTTTATCGGCAGTATGCCGTTTAAGCCTCCGCATACCGCCGATAGAAATCAAATACAGTAAGTTATCAACCGAAGTCGTCGCCGCAAAGCGTTTTAAGAATTACCTGTGCGTAAAGTCTTACGCCGAAATCGTTCGGGTGGTTGATGTTATTGCCTAAATAGTCTCTCGCAAGTTTTCCTGCAACCGTACGCAATTCTTCAAACATTGTGAACACTTTTGCAACCGAAATGTTTTTGCCGCTGTATTTCGCCTTGTTCCTGATAGTGTTTAAAGCGTTTTCGCACTGTTGTCCGTTGCCTGACACCAACTCTGACTGCGTATTAGGTCTCATCGGCGAAACAAGTATAACGCTGCCCGAAGGATTTGCCGCAAGATACGCGTCTATCATCGATTCAATATTCGTAATATAAGTTGACTCGGTCTTATCCACATCGTTTACACCGAAAGCAAGCAGCAGTAAGTCAATATCCGCCAAAGTCGTACCGCATTCCTCAACTTTTGCCGTGAAATTATTCGCGCCTTCATACGTCTGCCAGCCGCCGCGCGCACCGTTGTACTTGGTTATATTCGCACCGTAAAGGTTTGCAAGATAATCGGTTACCAAATCGTTCCACGCGGGCAAGTTCGGGTTTCTGAATCCGCCGTATTCCGTTCCCGTAGCGTTGCAGCCCACGGTTATCGAATCGCCGTAGAAGAAAATCGTCGCTTCTTTATCGGTCTTCAATTTATTGATGAAATTCTGCGCGTTGGCGTCGCCGACAATGTTAGTACCCGTCCACGCTTCCGTCTTATTGTAAGTAAAGGCAACGTAATCTTTGAATCCGTTGAAACCTTCGCTGAAATACAAGTACTTCGTGCCCGCGATGGGATACCCGTCTTCCGCTTTCCCGTTAACCGCCGTTACGGTAAACCCTTGCGGCGTGCCGTTGATGTATACGGGCGTCGAACGGTAATACTCGTCGTAAGCCATATACGGCAGATTGCCGCCGGCAACTCTCGTTATCTTATTCCCCGAAACGGTGTAGTCTATACCGTAAGTATAAGTAACGCCAAGCGTTATATTTCTTACTACTACTTCCGACGGATCGGTCGGAGTGTACATCAAGGTTACAGAACCCGTTTCACCAACGAAAAGCCCCGTTTCGTCGTAAATCCTATCCGTACCCCAGATAGGTGCTAAATACGCGTCGGTAACTAACGAAGAGTTATCGTACGTTTCTACTAAATGAATACTTTCTTTATTTTTCATATCATCCTTACCAAGGCATTGCGCCGTTATCGTGAAATTTTGTCCGTCCGCTTTCACCGCGATATAAGTTCCGCCGAGTTTGCTTACGTTATGAGTACCGTAAGAACCCGTCTTCGTGCCGTAAGTGTAGTAAATACCGCCGCTCACCGTGCTGGAATTATCGTCTGGCAAGTTGCCCTTAAACACGCCGTCAATATGCGCCGTAGCGAAATCGGACGAGAAGTCGGTCGCTACGTTTTTATTATAGCATATAAATCCGGGAATAGTGCCATAAACGTCTTCTAAATCCGCCGCCACTCCTTTTACCCAGTTAACCTGCGCGCTGCTTATGCCGCTATTCGTCGCACTATCCAACATATAGATAACGCGCTTAATAACGCCGCCGTCGGTTATACCTATCGTATAATCGCCGTTGCCTGTTACGCTACCCGCCTTAAACAAACAATGCTGCGCATCGGCAAGTCTCGCACGCTGCCACGCCGCGCCTTTTGCGCTTTGGTTATCAAGCGTTCCGAATACGGGTGCCCACGGAATATCCAAAGCGTCCATAAACTCAATAAGGCGTAGCCACATAGTCCCGTTATCGTCGAAGTTGCCGTTCACGATATCACCCGTAATAATGATAAGATCCGGACGGTCGTTTTCTATGAGTTCGGTAATATAGTTAAAGCAGTTAGCGTATATGTTTCTGCGCGCGTATTCTTCCTGCTGTGCAGACGTAAGCGCACCCGAAGTTCTCATTTGCGTAGCGTCTATAATCTCCGTGTCGGTCAGTTGCAGTATCTTTATGCCCTTATCTGACGGAACTTCTATTGTGAAATCCACCAGCGACAACGGATTTTCAACGTCCGAAAGTTTGAAAGTCAGCGTCGACGAAAGCGCCGAAGCCGAAAGAGTGTAATCGGTGATATACTTGGTATCGCCTGAAAGTTCCAGCGTGCTGGTTCTCGAGCCTACTTTCTTTTTACCGTCTATCATAACCGACTTGATTTCGGAACTGCCAGTTACCGTATATACGCCCGTAGACGAATTGTAAGTTATCGAATAAGGCGTAGAATACCCGTCGATTACGGTGATAGTCGAAATCGTAGCGTTGTCGGCTATATAAACCACACCGTCGAGATAACCTTTAAGCGCGGCTTTCTCCGCCGTTTCGTTGCCGAAATCTTTATAAGAACGGCTGGAAACGTAATAAATGTTTCTCGTATGGTTGTCTAAATTGTAGCCGCCGTATACGATATATTCGGTGCTGCCGTCCGTTATCTTGATATAACCTATTCCGAAGAAATCGGTACAATAGTTGTTGGGATTTATATTTACAAGCGAACCGTAGAACTTATAATAGCCGTCGCTTGCCGCCGTTTCCTTATTGTAGAAACCGTGGTTTACGATTTTAACGTAATCCGTACCGTTAATTTTCGTACTATCGGCGAAATAACTTCTGAAATCCGTCGAGGTAAGGAAAGAACGCGGCACTATATAAGTACCCGTTTCCACGTTAGCAACGCCGAAACGCGATACTAACGCGTCGTAATCGGCTTTGTCTACGTGAGTTTCAAACCTTATGCCTGTCGGAGTATTAAGTCTTACGTATGCGCCGTTTACTGTATTGAACCCTATCGTCTGTACCGTTATATCGGTATCGGCAAGCACCTTAAAAGTCGTTCCCGCTTTATAGGTTACGCCCCTTATCGAGAAACTCAATAGTTTTGCGGGAATATCGTTTGA
>JAFZYZ010000096.1 GCA_017615975.1 Clostridia bacterium
ATCCGCGGTATCGAGTGCCGCGTTTACCGCGCCGCCGTACGCGCGGGTAAGCCCGCCCGTTCCGAGTTTTACACCGCCGAAATATCGTACAACCACGGCAACCGTCTTGCTTACGCCCCTGCTTTTAAGCGCGTTAAGCATAGGTTGCCCCGCCGTGCCGTGCGGTTCGCCGTCGTCGGAAAACTTCTGATTAAGCCCGTCTTCGTCGGCAATATAAGCGTAGCAGTAGTGAGTTGCAAGCGGATATTTCTTGCGCGCAGCCGCTATAAAATCCTTGGCTTCCGTTTCGTCTTCTATCCCCTTTATAAGGCAGATGAATTTGGAACGTTCTATAACGGAAACGCTTTCCGTTTCGCCCGCTACCGTTTTATAAGCGTTCATTTAAGAATAACTTTGACGTGCGCCTTTTTGCCCTTATGCAGAATAAATTCGCCGCTTTCCCGCACACTGTCGGGAATTTTCGCAAACGGATCGGTAATCTTATCGTCGTTTAAGGAAACCCCGCCGCCTTCTATTAAGCGCTTGGCTTCGCCCTTGGATTTAGCAAGCCCGCAGGCAACTATCGCGTCGCTTACGAGTTCCGTCGCCTTATCCACGGTAAAGGAGGGCATATCTTCCGCGCTGCCACCGCCGAAAGCCGCTTTCGCCTGTCTTGCCGCTTCAAGCGCCTTCTCTTCGCCGTGAACCAGTTTGGTTATTTCGAACGCAAGGCGTTCTTTTGCGAGATTTATGCGTTCGTCTTTATATTTCGTAAGTTCTTTTATCTCGTCTAAATCCATAAAGGTCAAAAGGCGCATACACTCTTCCACTTTAACGTCTTCCACGTTGCGGAAATACTGGTAAAAATCGTACACCGAACACTTGTTTTCGTCCAGCCACAGCGCGCCTTTCTGCGTTTTTCCCATCTTTTTGCCTTCGCTGTTAAGTAAAAGCGTACAGGTTAAGCAAAACGCACTCTTTCTCTCCTTACGGCGGATTAAATCCACGCCCGCAAGCATATTAGACCACTGATCGTCGCCGCCCACTTCCAGCGCACAGCCGTATTTCTGATTGAGATACAAAAAGTCGTACCCCTGCATAAGCATATAGTTGAACTCTAAAAATGTAAGCCCCTTTTCCATTCTTTGCTTAAAGCATTCTGCCGTAAGCATCTTGTTTACGGAAAAATACACGCCGATATCGCGCAGAAAATCAACGTAGTTAAGATTAAGCAGCCAGTCGGCGTTGTTGGCGCATACCGCCGCGTTTTCCCCGTCGAAACGGATAAATCTCGACATCTGCTTTTTAAAACACTCTATATTGTGCGCAATGGTTTCTTTGGTAAGCATCTGACGCATATCGCTTCTGCCCGAAGGATCGCCTATCATACCCGTACCGCCGCCGAACAGCGCGATAGGTTTATGCCCGTACTTCTGCATCCACGCCATAGCCATTATCGGAATATAATGCCCGATATGAAGGCTGTCCGCCGTCGGATCGAACCCGATATAAAACGCCACCGACTCTTCGCCGAGTTTTTTGTAGAGTTCGTCCTCGTATATGGTCTGCTTGATAAATCCTCTTTCTTTCAATACGTCTAATACGTTTTTCATAGATATTTCCTTAAGTTATGCTTTTATCTCTTTTATTTCGAACGAATCGCGTATAAGCGCTTTGCCGCTTGATAAACTTTCTATTTCGCCAACGGCAAGCATCTGCGCGATAAGATTTCCGGTCGCCGTAGCCTCAATAGGCCCTGCGACCACCGTGCGCCCCGTAATAGCCGCGGTAAGTTCGTTCATTAGTACGTTCTGACAGCCGCCGCCGACGATATTTATCTTATCGAACTTGCTACCCGTCATAAGTTCTATCTGTTCCACTGATTTTTTATAACTCTCGGCAAGGCTGCGATATACGCAGAAGGCAATTTCACCCACGGTTTCGGGTACTTTCTGCCCCGTCTTTTTGCAGTAATCCTTTACCGCGCTTATCATACTGTCGGGCGAGAAAAAGGACAGATCGTTTACGTCTATCACGCTGTCGAAATTCGCCGCGGCGCGCGCAAGGCGAACGAGTTCCACGAAATCGTACTCGTCGTTTAATTCCTTTTTGATACACTGTATCATCCACATACCCATTATGTTCTTTAAAAACCTTACCGTCTTATTGAACCCGCCTTCGTTGGTAAAGCCGTTTTTCGCCGCCGCGTCGGAAGTGTTCTCTTTGGGCGTTTCTATACCGATTAAAGACCAAGTGCCGCTGGATATATAAAGCGGGTGATCTTCGGACGGAACTGCCATAACCGCGCTTGCCGTATCGTGCGTTGCGGGAAGGTAAACGGTGCAGTCGAACCCTACTTCCTTTACTATATCTTCACGCAGCCCGCCCACCTTGTCGCAAGGATAGGAAAGGGACGGAAAAAGCGATTTTTTAAGCCCCAACTTGTCTATAATCTCGTAGTCCCAGTCGCGGTTTACGGCGTTCAGCATACCCGTAGTTGACGCGTTGGTATATTCGTTCTTCTTTACGCCCGTAAGCAAAAAATGCAGATAGTCGGGCATCATAAGAAAAGTTTCCGCGTTATCGAGTTTGCCCGATTTTTTATCGCAGTAAAGTTGGAAAACCGTGTTAAAGACCTGTTCCTGTATGCCCGTCCTCGTATAGAGTTCACTCTTCGGGATAATGCCGTAAACTTCGTCCATAACGGCAAGAGTGCGTTCGTCCCTATAAGAATAAATTTCACCGATAAGGTTATCGTCTTTATCCAAAAGCGCGTAGTCCACGCCCCAGGTGTCTATACCGAGACTTAACGGAATTTTGCCAAGTTCTTTACATTTTTTAAGCCCTTCGACTATACTCGCAAAAAGCGCCTTGTCGTCCCAAACGAGTTTTCCGTCCTTTTTCACCGCGCCGTTTTTGAAACGGTAAATCTCTTCTAAAACGAGTTTGCCGTTTTCGGTATGCCCCAAGATATGCCTGCCGCTCGACGCGCCGATATCTATCGCCAAAAAGTAATTTCTCATAGTAGAACCGCCTTTTTATGATATATTGTGGTATATGGATATATTATACTACTAAATATAAAGTAGTGTCAATTATTTAAAATAAAAAAACGCGCGCTTATATAGCGCGCGAATCGCGTTTATAACCGTCTGCAACCCCTTCCGCTCGTACCGTTTAAGCCTTAATTATTTACCTGCGCCCCTTTTCACGCCGAACAGCGAAAAAACGATAAGTCCGATATTCGCGCCGACGACTACGCCTATACAAAAACCTAATACCATACTCTATTTTTATCCTTTTCGGTATTATTTTATTCCGTAACAACCGAAAAAGTTAACAAGTAATGGATTTTGCCGCAATTTTCGCTTAAAACTCACCGTTCGTTCGGCAGGCGCGAAAACGTCCTTATCCCGCGTGCGTTAAGTGTTATATCCACGGAAAAGCCGCCGCCGTTTTTCACCACTTCCACCGACGGATGCCCGTTATAGTCGAAATATTCGCGAAACACCCTGTCGATATCTTCCGTAAGCAACTCCAAAAAGCCGTCGCTGCTTTTAATACGGTCGGCGTTTATTAGGTTTTCCACTCTCAAAAGACTGTTCTTTGCTTTCATACGCTACGCTTTATACACCTTCTTATACTGCCGAAAAAGCCCGAATATTTTTTAGTCGGATCGAAAATTTTGCCCGTGCTTTTATGTACGTTCATCGCCAGCATTTTATACGCCTTATACGCGTCGGAATTCTTCGGCAGATATACGTTTGACAAAAACACCGCGTCCTCTTCGGGAATAACGCCTAAAAGATTGACTTTAAGCAATTCTTCTATATCTTTCGGCAGCAGCATTTTATCGCTCATAATAAGGTCTCCGCGAACCCTGTTCACCACAAGCCCGATACTTTCTAACCTATAACTTTTAAGCACGCTTACCGTTTTATCGGCGTCCCGTAAACTCGTAAGAGTGGGAGTTGCGACGACTATAGCCTCTTCCGCGCACGCCGCCGCACGGTGAAAGCCCACGTCCAGCCCCGCCGGACAGTCTATAAGAACGTAATCGAATAGCGGCGCAAGGCTTTCGACTATCAATTTCAACTGCTGCCCCGATACGGGCGAAGAACAGTTAAGCCCCGCAGACGGCAATACGAACAGATTTTTCCTGCCGGCATCCTGCACCAACGCCTGCTTTGCACGGCATCTGCCCGAAATAACGTCCGCCACGTCGTAAACTATTTTATTTTCCACGCCCATAACCACGTCTAAATTGTTAAGCCCGAAATCCACGTCTATCATAACCACTCTCGCGCCGAGTGCGGAAAGAAATATCCCGAGATTTGCGGTAAGCGTGGTTTTGCCCACGCCGCCCTTTCCTGACGTGATAACTATTTTTCTTGCCACGGATAACTCCTATACCCTATATTGTAAAGCATAAAAAAACGCGCATTTTGCTTGTTTTGCAAAAAACGCGCGTTATTTTGTCGCTTAAACCGTTTGAAAGCCGAAACCTTTTACCGAACGCTATTCGGTTTTGAGTAGGATTTTTTTAAGAAGTTCGGTATTGCCTACCGCTATGCCGCCGCCTAACGCCACGTTCATAAGCCCGTTTTCGGCTACGTTTACCTTGATGCCGAACTTGTCGGAATAATACCGTTCAAGCCCGTAAACCGACGACGCCCCGCCAGACACGTAAATACCTTCGTGCCTTATTCCCGCCGATACTTCAGGCGGTAATTTTTTAAGAAGTTCCAGCGCGAGTTCGGCTATCTTGTCGTAATATCTCGATACGGTTTTAACCAGATTCATAGCCTTAACCGACACCGAACGCGGCGTGCCGCTTTCTATATCCCTGCCGTTCACGACGGCGGAAAGTCCGTCGTCCGTCTCTAAACTTCCTATCTCTTTTTTAAGTTTTTCCGCCGTTTGCAGTCCTATCTGCAAGCCGTATTCTTCCGCCACAAAGTCTATAACGTCCGCGCTTATCTTATTGCCGCCGAAATTGACAGACAGCCCCGCTATCACCCCGTCTAAACTTACCGCGGCGATATTAGTCGTTCCGCCAGCCATATCTATAACGAAACAGGGTGCGGAATCTGACAGCGGAATTCTCTGCCCGAGTGCGGAAAGTATGGGACTTTCCACGAAATAACATTTTTTAGCGCCGCAAGCCCGTGCAACACGCTTATATTTTGCCGTCATATCGGCGGTAGTACCGCACGGCACGGAAAAGAGTATGCTAAACGGCGCGAACTTTTCGGGCTTAACCTTGCCGATAAACCCCGAAAGTACGCCTTCCGCCACTTTTTCGTTGATTATTTCACCTTCGAACACGGGAAAAACGATTTTGGTATTTTTAGAAGTCTTGCCTATAAGCCTGTACGCTTCCTGCCCTATCGCTTTAACACCGCCCTTATCGCCTTCTTCCACCGCGGCGACGGTAGGTTCGGAAAGAACCAGCCCGCTACCGAGTTTATAGACGTTGGTGTAAGCGCTGTCGAAATCAACGGCAAATTTTATCATTGACTTTCCCCTTTTTAAAACGAACGCCGTGTATTCACAGCGTCCGCGTTATCAGATGTTTAAGATTAAAGTATTTCCAGATTCTTTTTGAATATCTTTCTGAAATCCGAACCGATTTCCATCGCCGAATTAAGTTCCAACGACGCGTCTCCGTCGAGTTCGGTTTTCATTATAACGGAATCGCCCAAGATATCGCAGTTTACGCCCTTTACAAGGCAGGACATACTTCTGTCGAACGCACTTGCTATCCGCAGCATAATGCCCATTTTTCTTACGGCGTCCACGTCCTCGTCGGTCAGAAGGTCGTGATACCTGCTCCATTCCTGAACGTTGATATCGTCTATTCCCGTGCTTGCCGCAACGAATGACGCCATAACGAGATCTCTGTGGCTTACGCCGCAGATGTTGGCGTTAAGTATTACGTAGGCGCTGTGCTTTTCGAAATTGTAAAAGCCTACGGTCTTGCCCGATTCGTAAAGATAAGCCGCTATTTTAAGTATTCTTATATACTGTCTCGGGAATTTATGTAAAACGCGTAATTGCTTGAATAACTGAATGGCAAGCATAGCCGTCTGTTCGGTGTGCGCCTTATTGCAGCCGTAGAATTCGATAAGCGAATTAAGGCTGTGGGTAAGCACGTCGGAAACGGGTTTTTCTATCGTAAGCGGTAAAGCGTAGTTGAACAAAAGCCCCGTGCGCAGTCCGCTGCCGCTTATAACGACGTCGCCTAAATTCATATATTTTTTGAACGCGTTTATCGCTGCGAACGCAGCGGGCAGGATATCAGCCCTACCGCTGGATAAACCCTTGATTTTCTTCTTTCTGTCAAGGTCAAGACTCTTAAGCAGGTCGTAAACGTGTTCAAAGTCGGAATCCTGAACGACGTAGTTATGTATGGTGCGCAACGGATACTTTTTCATTATCTTGGTCATACGGCAAAGATTTCTGAAAGAACCGCCTACGCCGATAAGTTGCGTTTCGGGATCGACGTTTTTAAGCCACTCGATTTTTTCGAGTTGTTCGGCAAAAAACGCCTCCGTCTTTTCCGCCTGCTGTGCGGGCGAAAGATTTTCCCCCGCAAAGAGTTCGGTAAGCGTTATCGCGCCGAACGGCAACGTCTCGTAATTGAGCAAATTTCTTCTGTTATAATAGATGATTTTGGTACTTCCGCCGCCTATTTCGAGTATAATACCCTTCGGCACGTCCATAGTATTAATAACGCCGCGGTAAACGTAAATCGCCTCTTCTTCAGCGCTTAACACCCTGAATTTTATGCCGCAGGTCGCAGCGATTTCGTCCAGAAAACTACGCTGATTTTTAGCGCGGCGCACGGCGGCAGTCGCCACCGCTATTATCTTATCTATTCCGTGGACGTCGCAAAGTCTGCGGAACATTTTGAGCACTTTTATAGTCGCCTGAATACGCTGGGGCTTTAAAAAGCCTTCGCTTTCCATACCTTCGCCAAGACGCGGGGCTTCTTTTAACTGGTCGATAATCTGGAAATATCCGTTTTCGGACACTTCCACGATTAAAAGCCGCGCGGTGTTAGAACCTAAATCAATAATACCTAATCTTTCCACTCTATTCTCTCCGTAAAACATATTATCGCTGTTTCTAAAAGTGTAATTATAATGCAAGCATACAACGCTTGCTTGCAAGGGCGTTTACGCGCCGCTTTTCAAGTTTGCGTGCACGGCGTTTAGCCGCGCGGGGACGACGGTCCCGTTTCGTTCTTAACGAAACTACGTGTATATTATAACACAACATATTGTGCTTGTATAGACCTTTTTTCAAATTTGTGCACATTTTTCAGCAAATATTTTTCCCGCCTTTTAGCGTGCCGGAAACCCCTTTCTTTTGTCGCGGCGTTCGGTAGAATATGCCGCGTTTTAGCGCGTATTTGCGAAATGTACGCCCGTTTTTTGAATCTTTAAGACGCTGTGCAACCTGCACAAAAATTTTCACTCTTTACGCGCCTTTTCCCGCACCGCGGAACACACCTGAAAAACCGACAAAACGGTTAAAAATCCGCCGAATATTCTCCTTAATAAGTCGGCGTTTATTTCCCGTGCGATAAAGCAGCCCGCAGTACAGGAAACAAGTCCCGAAAGTATAATAATCCACAGTCCCGACGCCTTAACAAGTCGGTTTTTTGCGTGAATTATAAGCGCGACTATCGCCATAGGCACGAAACTTATCAGATTTACCGCCTGCGCAAGATGCTGCCCGACTCCCAGAACTATTACCAAAAGCGGTATAAGCACAGTGCCGCCGCCCATACCCATACCGCCTAAAAGTCCGCCGGCAATCCCTGCCAGAGAAAACCATAAACCGTCCATAAAAACCACCCTTTCCCTATTTCTCGTATCGGATATATCGGGATATATCAGAAAAACAACATTTTAACGCCCGCCGCCGCCATCACCAGCGAAAACACGACGGTTATCGGCAGAGAGGAAAGTTTTTTAAGCAAAAAAGCACCTATCACGCCGCCGCCTATCGCACCCAACGCCGTGAACAAAACGGGCGCGGAATCAAAATTTCCGAACGCCGTATAAAACACGCCGCTTAAAACGGATACCGGCAGTATAATCGCTATCGCCGTGGCGTGCGCGTTCGCCGTGCGGTATTTTAAAAGATACCTTAAACTCGGCACGACTATCATTCCGCCACCACCGCCGAACAGCCCGTTTACGAGCCCCGCGAAAAAGCCGGTCAGAATTTTAAGCAAAACCCCGATTTTCCCCTTTTGTTGGGCCGCCATACCGCACGGCGCGCGCTTTTCGTCGTTTTTCATAATAGATATTGTTTGTAAATCTCCGCTTTTTAGTATATTTTCTGTAAATTCCCGAATAAACTTTATATTTAAGGTTGATTTTTCTTTAAAAATAATATATAATAAATAAAGCGTTTTCCGTTTGACGGCGATTTTGCCCCAAACGGATACCAAAAGTATAAATCTATCGACAGTTAGGTGAATTTATGACTAAACAACTTTCTACGGCTAAAAAACTGCTTATTGCTTTACTTACAGCGCTGTGTATTTTCTGCACCTGCGCCTTTTTCGTCGCGTGCGGTTCTTCGGACGAGGCTTCCGAATCCGAAAAGACCTACTCCTATACGGAAAAGGACACCGTGGATACCGATTATATCTCCAACGCCAAGTTTAAGTACGGAACGAACGGCAAAACCGCTTCCGATTTCCCCTTAACTTCCGCTACGGGCTGGAGCAAATCCACGGACAATTCCGCGGAAACCGCAAACGTCAATTCCGGCGTCGTGTCGATAAACGCAACTGCTTGGGACAAACTGTTCGACACGCTGTATTCCGACAGCGATTTCGTAAGTTTCCTCGACTATAAATACAAAGACGAAGCGGCGGCTTCTTATATAACTTTCGACGATCCCGATCACGATATGACCGCGGACGAAAAGAAAACCTATTATAAAGAAAACAAGTTCGTAAACCCCGAAACGCACGATAACGCGGAAGACGGGTTCGTATATATGCTTAACAACTATTCGTCCACATACAATTTCGGTACGGCGCAATATATCCGTTCTTCCACGTCCGTATCCGTCAAAAAGGGCGAAATTTATCAGATTTCCGTTTGGGTAAAAACGAATATCCTAAACGGCGAAGGCGCTAACATCAGACTTACCAACGCGGTGAACGGCTCTTCGCAAGCGGAATTCCGTATAGACGGTATAAACACCGACGGCGAAACGGACAATAACGGTTGGAGACAATACGTTATCTATTTCGTAGCAAACGCAGATTACGACTGCACGTTTAGTTTAACTTTAGGGCTTGGCTACGGCACGGGCAAAAACAACTACGCTAAAACCGTTGAAGGCACGGCGTTCTTCGACGATATTTCCATTACGGAAATTACCAAAGACGAACTCGACGCGGCTACGATAGACGCAAGCGAAACGCTTTTGTTAGGTTCTAAAGACGAAATTTCCCTTTCCGCAGCGACGGGCAACAAAACCTTTAAGTACGATATGGGCTTTGACGCTGCCGCATATTTCAGCAACAGCGTAAACTTCTCCGCCGACTGTGAAAAGTTGTCGGAAAACGGAACGGTTGATTTCGACTTTGCAAGCGGCGTTGCCACTTTAAATAACGCAACCGCAAAGATAACCGTTAAAAATGGCGGAACTAACTTCGAACTCGAATCGGACGATCTGGACGATCACCAAACTTACGCGCTTATCTCTTTCAAATTACAGAACAAACTTGATAGTCTCGGTTCTACGGACATCACCGTAAATATCGTGGAAGAATACGCACCCGACAGAAACGAAGACAAAACCTACGACGCGGTAGCGACCTTCTCAAGCGTTTCCGAAGACGACGAGTTCGATAATTGCATTATAGTTCTTAACAATAATTTCAAGGGCTTAACGAGAACTTTCTATATTGAAATAGTGATAGGACCTGCCGATTTCGAAACGACTGACTACGCCGACTCCGAATACGCGAAGGGCGAAGTGATAATCAAAGATTTCAAATATGCAACCGGATTTATCTCTTCCGAAAGATACGCCGACAAGACGGACGATATAGAATACAAGACCTATTCTTTCTTTAATTCCGACGCAGACGCAACGACGGCGCTTTACGCGGGCTATAATGCGGACTATACGACGCATAACCACACAACGACCTATTCCCTCACCCCCGCAAGCGGCACGGTAGGACAGATTATAACTAACCCCGCGGCTGTAAACGGGTACAGCGGAATAGTATCCGACCACGTTTACGTCAACGGTACTTCCGATACCTATGCTATAAACGACAGACTGAATTTTAACGGCGAAAACGGATATGCGGGACTTGTAAACACCAAACATTCGGACAACTATCCGAACGAACTTTCCGAAATCTTAACGGAATTAAAGGACGAAGACGATATTCAGCCGATAGTTATATACAATAAGAACGCGGACCACTACGGATTTATAGGCACGCAGCAGAACATCTCCGCAAGCGCGTACGCCAAAGTTTCCGTTAAACTTAAAGTGTTGGGCGATAACGCCAAGGCGTACGTCTATCTTGTGGATACTCTTAACGCCAAAAAGGACGTAATGCAGTTTGCCGATTTCAAGGTAAATACCGAAGACGGACTTAAAAACTCGGCTATAAACGGCAAGACTTACTCCGCAGCCGACCATAAGTTTATGCTTGTAATAGACAAGTATGCGGAAGTAGGCGAAGACGGTTGGGTTGAAGTCAACTTCTATATAGCAACCGGTGCGGACGCCAAATCCTTCCGTGTGGAAGTATGGAACGGCGGCAGAGACGGACAGGCGGATACCGAATCTCAAGGCTACGTTATAGTAAACGCTATAAGCGTAAGCACTTCGGGTGCGTTCAGCGAACCCGAAACCTGGCAGTCGGCGTTTGATGCGGACAGCCCGTTAAGTTCGGTTAAAATAAGCAGTTTCAATAAGGAAGGCAACGACCTTATCGCCTACACGCGTGAACTTACCGATACCGAAAAATCGTTTAACGAAGAATATCCCGACGACGTGGTTTCCTATTCCCCGACCTACGTTTGGGCGAACAACGATACTTTCGTTTACGGCGTGTTCAATACGATTAACCCCGTTGAAAACAATCCGTACGACGCAATAGACGACGAAGAAGAAAGCGGCGGCTGCGCAAGAAATTCCGATCCGTCAACCTTCTGGCTGTCCTTCTCGTCGATAATTCTTGCGGTAGTACTTATTCTCGCGATTGCCGCGCTGTTCATCAAGCGTTTCACCGCAAGGCGTAAAGCCAACAGGAGCGACGCGAAATCGCAGTACAAAGTAAAGAGCCGTACCGAATCACAGAAAGCGATAAACAAGGTTAAAGCGAGCAAGGTTAAACCGGAAGAAACGGAAGAATATCAGCCCGAAGAACCCATCGAAGACGCGGATATCACGGATACGGAAAATACCGACGCTATTTCTGAAGAACCCGCAGAAACCCAAGAAAACGGTGAAGAAACCGAACAGAGCGGCTACGTTTACGGCGAAGTTCAGGATTTCGGCGATATGTCTTTGGAAATGCCCGAAGAGAAAACCGAAGAGCAAACCGACGGCGATAGCGAAGGCGAAGAACAGAATAAAGAATAAATTTTAACCTTTATTAAACTTAAAAAGGGAAACGGCTTTACACCGTTTCCCTTTTTGTTTGCTCTTTTATTGTAGATTATTTCCGCGCGTTTGCATACAATATAGAATATGGCGACTATAGTTTTAACGGGCGGCGGAACGGCGGGGCACGTTATTCCGCACCTTGCCCTTTTACCCTATCTTAAAAACGACTTCGATAAAATTTACTATATCGGTAGTAAATCCGGTATGGAAAAAGAAATAATAAAAAAAATCGGCTTAAAATATTATTCCGTACCCTGCACCAAACTCGTGCGCAAGTTTACGCTTAAAAATTTTGCTATACCCTTTATACTCTTTAAAGGCGTGCGAAAAGCAGGCAAGATTTTAGACGACTTAAAGCCAGACGTTATTTTCAGTAAGGGCGGCTACGTCAGCCTGCCCGTCGTTATAGCGGCGAAAAAACGAAAAATCCCCGTAATAGCGCACGAAAGCGATTATTCCGTGGGGCTTGCGAACAGAATTTCCGCAAAATATTGCGACAAAGTATTAACCGCTTTCCCAAGCGCCGCCAAATCGCTTAAAAACGGCGTGCATATAGGCGCGCCGCTTAAAAATTCTCTGTATTCGGTAAATAAAGCCGACAGCCTTAAACTCTTCGGCTTTTCGGGCAAGAAACCCGTTCTTTTAATCACAGGCGGCAGTTTAGGCGCGGCGGCGATAAATTCCGCCGCAAGGCAAGCGCTTAACAAACTATTACCCGACTTCGATATTCTCCATATCTGCGGCAAAGGCAATTTAAGCGGAATAAATAAGACGGGATATAAAGAAATAGAGTTTACCGACCAAATGGAAAAAGCCTTTGCCTGTGCGGATATATGCGTTTCCCGCGCGGGCGCAAACACCGTGTTTGAAACGGCAAGTCTTAAAATCCCCACGCTGCTGATTCCCCTACCAAAGACCGTTTCCCGCGGCGACCAGATACTTAACGCCGAATATTTCCAAGGTTTAGGGCTTGCGCGGGTACTGTATCAGGAAAACTTAACGCCCGATACTCTTAGCGACAGCGTGCGTTCCGTATATCTTGACAGAGAGCGTTTTGCCTCCGCTTTTAAACGCCACCCGATAAATTCCGCAGCCCATAAAATCGCGAAAATTCTCGCAAAATACAGGCACTAAAAGATTCTGCCGTTTAAGGAAGTGAATATAGCCCCGTAAAGCCTGCCCCTGTTATCCCAGAACGCCTGCGTTCTTACTCTCGCGGGGTTTATAGCCGCACTTTTTATCCCCTTTATTTCTCTTTTTGCACTTATTACCGTAATATTACTTTTCTTTGCCGTTTTTACGAACAAACCGCCGAAAATCTTTTCAAACATATTTCCATCTCCTTATTTACGCTTCCATTATATAACCGATTATATGACAAATGCGTGTCATTATATAAAAAGTTTTTCAAATCGATTGACAGAAAAACGAGTTATAATTTACAATATGTAATAGGAGCGGAAAATATTATGAAATTTGAAATAATGATAGATATTTTATTCGACCTTCTGGCGCACCGCAACGTTAAATCGAGTGATCTTGCCCGAAAATACGGCGTGTGCGTAAGAACGATATTCAGGTATATAAACTGCCTTGACGGCGCAGGTATTCCCATCTACACGGTGCGCGGCAAGAACGGCGGAATACGGCTTGTGGACACGTACCGTATGTCCGCCACTTTTATGACGGCAAAAGAATTCGAACAGGTTATAAATTCGCTGACGGCGATAGAACAGGGCGTTCCCGACAAGACGCTGTCTTCCGCCATAAACAAACTTAAAGCGACGGTAAAGCCCGAATACGGCGGGTTTGACGTTAAAAGCGGCAATCTTATAATAGACGGCGGACCGTGGGGCGATACGGTGGGCTACAAAGCCAAACTTCAGGTAATAGAAAAAAGTTTAAGCGAAAGCAAAGAATTATTTATCCGCTACCACGACAGGAACGGCACGGTATCCGAAAGAGTTATCGAACCGCATATTATCGTCTTTAAGCAAGGCATATGGTACGTTTACGCCTACTGCCGTTTGAGAAACGAATTCCGCTTTTTCAAAACGGGAAGAATAGAAACTGCAGTTATCCGTGACAAGACTTTCGTGCGGCGGGACGTATCTAAACAGGACTTGCCGCTTGATTTCTGGCACAACAGCGTTAAGGCGGAAAGAGTGGTTATGGAAATAGATAAAAGCGTGCTGTCGGACGTGGAAGAGTGGCTTGGAATAGAAAACGTAAAAGAAGACGGCGGAAAATTCTTCGCCGACGTGTCCCTGCCCTTTGACGACGGGCTGGTAAGTAAAATTATGAGTTATTCAAGCGGAATAAAGGTATTATCACCCGCCGCATTAAAAGACAAAATAAAAACCACCGCGCTTGCGGTGGCTGATAAATATCGCTAATATAGCCTGAAACTTAAAATTCCTTTCTGGTACTGCGGGAGAATACTTTCTTAAATTCTTCCGCAGGACTTTTATTTTCGTATAAAATAGCGTAAACCGCGTTAGTTATAGGCAAATCCACGCCGTATTTTTCAGCAAGCATCTTCATTGCTTTAGCCGTCGCCGCGCCTTCCGCTAACTTTATAAAGGGCTGTTTCTTTATAAACTTTTCGCCGAACGCGCGATTATTAGAGTATTCTGAAAACAGCGTGGTTTCGTAATCCCCTAAATGGCACAACCCGTAAGCCGAAAGTTCGTTGCCGCCCATGGCTTTTATAAGTCTTGCCACTTCCCTTGCGCCGCGCGACATAAGCGGGCCTTTAAGAGTGCTTAAATTGCCGCCGTCAAGCATCCCCGCGGCAATACCCATAACGTTTTTCGCCGCCGCGCCGATTTCGCTGCCGATTATATCGTCGCCGTAATAGAACCTTATAAGTTCGCTGCGGAACGCGTCGCACAGGGTTTTTACGAGTTTGGGGTTTTCGGAATCTATCACCATACAGTTGGGGCTACCTTGCGTGAACGCCTGTATATGCCCCGGTCCTACCCACACGGCGATTTTATCGCCTTTTATTCCGCTGTCTTTTAAAACTTCGGAAAGGCGCTTGCCCGTTTCTATCTCAATCCCCTTCATACAGAGAACGAAAATCTTATCCTTGACGTCTGCGGCATCTGCCACTTCCGCCATAAAGGAACGGAGCGACTGCGCGCTTATGGATATAACGATAATATCGCCGAAATCAAGCGCCGCCTTTAAGTCGTCGGTAAGATTTATTCTTTCGTCAAGTTCCACGTACTCGTTTTTGCCGCTTTTAAGTTGTTCGAAAGACTTGCCGCCCTTTCTTCCCCATTGACATACTTCGTGATTATGCCGAGCGAGATACCAGCCTATAAAAGAACCCCATCTTCCGCAACCTAAAACAGAAACTTTCATTTTATCCCCTTTTTCTGACAATTTACAGCGTCTTCCTGTCAAGGAAGGCGCGTGCCAAAGACACTTCGTCGGCGTATTCTAAATCCGTACCGATAGGAAGTCCGTGCGCAAGCCTTGAAACCTTTATTCCAAGCGGCTTAATAAGGTTAGTTATGTACATAGCCGTCGCCTCACCTTCCACGTCGGGATTAGTCGCCATAATCACTTCTTTCACGCCGCCGTCCGCTATGCGGGAAAGTAAACCTTTGATATTTATATCGTCAGGGCCTATCCCGTCAAGCGGTGAAATAGTGCCGTGCAAGACGTGATACACGCCGTTATACTCGTTAAGTTTTTCAATCGCTATAACGTCTTTCGGTTCTTTGACTACGCAAATAGTGTCCGCGGCGCGGGTTTTACACACGTCGCAGATTTCCCCTTCGGAAAAATTACCGCAGATTTTGCAATAGTGAACGTTCTTTTTCGCGGAAATAATGGCTTCCGCAAAACTTTTCGCTTCCGCTTCCGGCATATTGATAACGCGGTAGGCAAAGCGCTGCGCGGTTTTCGCCCCCACCCCGGGAAGTTTACTGAATTCGTTGATAAGCCTGCCTATCGGCTCTATAAAAACTTTCATTTTCGGTAGCGATTATAGCCCCAGCCCGCCGAAGCGCCCGAGTTTCTCTTCGGACACGGCGTCCGCCTTTGCGTAGCCGTCGTTTAAAGCCGCCAAAATAAGGTCTTCAAGCATAGTGATATCGTCGTCAACCGCGTCGGGATTTATTTCCACCGCACGAACGACCTTTTTCGCCGTCATCGTGATTTTAACGAGTCCGCCGCCCGCAACGCCGGAAACTTCCGTTTCGTCTAATTCCGCCTGCGCTTTCTGCATTTCTTCCTGCATTTTTTGCGCCTGTTTCATAAGGTTTTGCATCTGGTTTCCGCCGCCGAAGCCGCCGAAACCGCCCCTGAATCCGCCCATTTTAATTCCTGCCTTTTAGTTTATATTGTAATTTTACCGCGGCAAGCCGCGTTTAATACCTTAATGCTTTACTATTACTATATCTTCGCCGAATATCTTTTTAAGCCGTTCGGTCGCGTCGTCTATTTCCGAAAGTTTCTTTTCCGCAGTCGGTTCTTTGACGGACAGCGAAGAATAGTTAAATTCCGAAAGCGCGACCTCTATCTTTTCCCTGTTGGCGTCGATATTCAGCAGCGCGTAGTCTTCCGCAGTGGCGGGAATAAGAATTATATCGCCGCCCACCTTGTTTACGCCTATCTTCTGCATAGCGTTCCACAGCATTTCGCTGCCGTTAGAACGCAGATTAAACAGTAGTTTGCCCTTTACGTCTTCAGCGGAAACGGTTTCCGCTGCGACTTTTTCGGGTTTAACTTCCGGTTTAACTTCGGGTTTAACTTCAGTAGGCTTTTCCGCGCTGACGAAAGTGCCGCCGCTTAATTTATCTTCCAACGCCTTTACGCGCGACATAAGCGCGTCTATGTCGTAATCGGTTTCGGGGCGGGCTGCTTTTATCGCCGCCGTCTCGAACACCACGCGCGGCGCGGTAGCGTAGCGCAGTTCGTTTTCTACTTGCGCGAAGATTTCCAAAACCCTTATAAGCCTTGCTTCACTCACTTTGTCCGCTATATCCCGTAAAACGCCGAAACGGTTTTCGGGCAAGCCTAAAATATCGTTCGCCGTCTTGCAGGTTTTGATAATAAGTAAATTGCGGACGATATTAGTAATATCCTTGGTTAAAACGCCCATACTCTTGCCGAGTCTTGCAAGGCTTTCTATAACCGAAAGCACCGCACCCGTATCGCCCTCAAGCAATTTTTCGGTGAATTCGGAAATAAGTTCGGTGTTAGAAGAACCCAAAATCTCGTTTACGTCTTCGTAAGTCAGTTCACCGTCAGAGTAAGACAGCGCCGTGTCTGCGATAGACAGCGCGTCGCGGATACTGCCTTCGCCCGCGCGGGCTATGGCGAACACCGCTTCTTTTTTGTATTTTTTGCCCTGTTCGTCGTAAATCTCCGAAATGAGTTGGGCTATTTTTTCGGTGGGAACGAGTCTGAAATCGAAACGCATACACCTTGAAAGAATAGTCGCGGGCAATTTATGCGCTTCGGTTGTGGCGAGAATAAAAACCGCGTGCTTGGGCGGTTCTTCCAGCGTCTTTAAAAGCGCGTTGAACGCCGCGCCCGTAAGCATATGCACTTCGTCTATTATATAGACTTTATATCTTACGGAAACGGGCGGGAACTGCACGTTTTCGCGTAGTTCTCTTATTTCGTTCACGCCGTTGTTAGACGCCGCGTCTATTTCCACCACGTCGATATTAGAAGGATCGGCAAGCGCCTTGCACGCCGCACACTTACCGCAGGGCGAACCGTTTACCGGACTTTCGCAGTTAATTGCTTTAGCGAAAATCTTGGCGGTGGAAGTCTTACCCGTGCCGCGCGTACCCGTAAAAAGGTAAGCGTGCCCAAGCCTGCCCGTTTCTATCTGGTTGACAAGCGTTTTAACGACGTGTTCCTGCCCGATTATGCCGTTAAAGCCGGTCGGGCGGTATCTTCTGTAAAGTGCAAGATATGCCATTTATTTTCCCCCGTCTGTTTTAAGTTGCGCAATTTTCCTGCGTATTCTCTGAACGGCGTTATCCACCGATTTCTCGTTTTTGCCTTTTTCCGCCGCTATATCGAGATAGGAATACCCGTCGAGATACAGCGTTAAAATTTCGTATTCGTACCTGCTTAAAAGGGCTTTAACGCGGCGCATAAACTCCTTTGCCGATTCGGAATTGATATATTCTTCTTCGGGATCGGAAATCTCGCCCTTGATAAGCGGGTTTTTGTCGTCTTCTTCGCCCACGCAGATAGGAATATAATATAACAGCGGCTTGTTTTTATAACTCGTGGACTTTCTTACCGCCGAAATGATAGTGCTTTTTATACAGGCAAAGGCGTAATTTCTGAAGGGCGAAACCCCGTCGTAAGCGGTAATAGCCTTAAAAAGTCCTATCGTGCCTTCCTGAACCAAATCGTCTTTTTCGCCGCCCGTCAGAAAATACTGACGCGCAAGCCCCCTTACCGCCTTTTTGTAGCGCCCGATAAGCGTTTCCAAAGCGCGGCAGTCGGTTTTTGCGGTAGTCGCAAGTTTTTCGTCAGAAAGTAAAGCGTATTCTTCCATTCGTACCTTTTTACCTTTTTACCGTTTCAGCGGTTTAGTATTTTAGCGTTTCAATCTTTGGCGAACCGCTTCGTACACCACGACGCCGCACGCCACCGACGCGTTTAAGGAATTGACTTTGCCGAACATAGGTATAGATATAATACCGTCGCAGTTTTTCTTGGTAAGTTGTTTAACGCCGCTGTCTTCGCCGCCGATGACTATGGCAATTTTGCCCGTCAGGTCGGTTTTATACATTTCGCCGCCGTGGCTATCCGTGCCGTAAACCCAGTAGCCGTTTTCCTTTAACTCTTTTATGGCGTTGTTGATATTTACCACGCGCGCCACCTTGATATGGTTAAGCGCGCCTTCGGAAATACGCATAACCGCGTCGGAAACGGACGCGCTTCTATCCTTACTTATAACTATGCCGTCCACCCCCGCGCACTCGCATACTCTTATAATGCTGCCGAGATTGTGCGGATCTAAAATTTCGTTCAATATGACTATAAAGCCGTCCTTATCCTTCGCTGCGTCCACTATATCCGAAAGGTCGAAATATTTATAATCGGAAACGTAGGCTATAAAGCCCTGGCTACGCCCCGACTCACTTTCCTTATCCAACACGAACTTGTCCGCGAGTTGGATTTTGATTTTATGGGATTTGATGACGTTTATAAGCCGTTTGCTGGCTTCGTCCTGCAAATCTTTCCTGACGAGAATTTTATCTATTTCCTTATCCGTTTTTAAGAGTTCGTAAACGGAATTTCTGCCTTCAACTTTCATAATTCGTCCGTATTTCCTTGATTAAGAATAAAATTAAGCCTGTCCGTGTCGCCCACGATATACAGGTAGCCCAGAACCGCTTCAAGCCCCGTGGAGATATTGTATTCCGACACGGTGGCGCTTTTAGCGCGGGTGTTTTTTTTAGCGTTGCGCGCGCGGCGGAAGATATCGTTTTCTTCTTCGGTAAAAAGCGTTTTCACGCGCGAATAGAACTCCGCCTGTGCGGTAGCCTTAACTTCGGCAACGGCAAGTTTATTCAGTTCGCCCGACTTCTTGTCCGAAATAAAGGCAAGTTTTTCGCGCACGAACAAAGAATACACCGCATCCCCCACGAACGCAAGAACTACGGGATTTAAGCCCCGTGCCTTAACCCTATCCATCTTTTCGCCCAAACGAAACATTTTTACATACCGCCGCTTATAATCCTTAATAATTATATCATACAATCGTGTAAAATTACAATAAAAAAGCCGCAATTCAAAAAAGAAAAGCGGCAAATGCGATTAAAAATAGACGATGGAACTTTCGGTGAGATAATCTATAATCCCGCGGAACAGCGAATAGGCAAGTTCCGACTGAAATTCGTCCGAAACAAGCAGCGCCTCGTCCAAGGGGTTAGAAAGAAAGCCGCACTCTGCGATAACCGCCGTATAATCGGTACAGTTTAACATATAGTAATCGCCCGTCAGCGGCGAATAATCTTTAACGTCCTGATACAAGGCGTTCAGACTACTCTGCACGGAACGCGCAAGAACGGCGGAACTTTCGCTATCCTTTCGGTAAAAGACCTGCCCGCCGCGGCGTGAAGAGTTGGGGTAATAATTCATATGCACGCTGACGATAAGAGTGGGCTGCGCCTTTTCTATAATTTCCCTGCGCTTTTCCATATCCCGCTTTTTAAGGGTAGAAGACGCCACACCGTACAGCCCCGCGTCGGAACTTCTGGTTAAGACGACGGAAATGCCCGCCCCTTTCAAATAGGTTTCGAGTTTTTTAACGACGGCGAGATTTATTTCACTCTCTTTAGTTCCCGTGGATATACCCGAAACGCCGCCGTCAATCCCGCCGTGCCCCGCGTCCAGCACTATTACGACGCCCGAATTCGTTGCCGCCGCCTGCGTATTCGTAAGCGCGGCAAAGCATAAAACGAAAGTTATCGCGGTAAGAATAAGCACCGCCGCTATTACTATATTCCTTCTCTTTAACACTACCATTTTGTTGATAACCCCGCTTTTTAAGGCAAGTTATCAACATAAAAAGCAAAATTTTATCGCCGTAATGTTGATAACCTGCTTTTAAAACTATATGAAGGAATTAAAACCTTTATGTCATACTGAGACGGGCTTTCTTTGACGGGCGGTCTCAGTATCTTTTAGGTCCTTGAGAAAGCCGTTATATTTGCCCGTCTCAGGACGACGAAAAAGGCGGCGGGCATTTTGCC
>JAFZYZ010000001.1 GCA_017615975.1 Clostridia bacterium
AAAGGAAGTTATCGCGGAAATCCAGACGCTACTTGCGTCGTTTAAATTCGGTTCGCGGGTGATTAGCGGCGTTAAGGTTGCCATATGCGGAAAGCCCAACGTCGGTAAAAGTTCCATTTTAAACGCCCTGTTATCTTACGATAAAGCGATAGTTTCAGAGACTGCGGGCACTACGCGGGACGTGGTGGAAGGCGTTATCGACATAAACGGCGTAAGGTTCAACCTGTTCGATACGGCGGGTATCAGAGACGCGAAAGACGACATAGAAAACATAGGCGTTAAATTGTCCGAAAAAACGGTCAAGGCAAGCGATGTAGTGCTTTTTGTTATGTCCGCTTTGGGCGCTTCGGAAGAAGACGAAAAAGTTTACGCGCTTATAAAAGATTTGCCGCGTATTACCGTAATCAATAAAACGGATTGCGGCGAATATAAGGACGAACGCGCGGACTTATATGTTTCCGCCAAAACGGGGCAGGGCATTGATACTCTGCGCAAGGAAATTTACGATAAGACCGTGGGCACGGTGGACTTTAATTCCGATTTTTTATGCGAAGAACGGCATTTTGCCGCGCTTAAAAACGCAGCGGACAAACTTTCGGCGGCGCTTTCCGCCGTCAAAGAAACGCCGCTTGACATACTTGCGGTGGATATTTTAGCGGGCTGGCAGTACCTTGGCGAAATTTCGGGTAAGACGGCTTCGGAAGATATAATAGACGATATTTTTTCACGGTTTTGCGTGGGTAAGTAAAGCCGATACGGGGGATAAAACGATGGTCAATCTTGAACTTTACAGGGTGTTTTACACCGTTGCGAAGTGCGGTAGTTTAACCAAGGCGGCGGAAGAACTTTATATTTCGCAACCTGCCGTTTCGCAGGCTATAAAGCAACTTGAAAGGAGTTTGGGCGGTAATCTTTTTAACCGTACTCACAAGGGTATGGAACTTTCGGAAACGGGCGGCAAGCAGATATTCCCGCTTGTAGAGCAGGCGCTTAAACTTTTAGACAATGCGGAATCTAAGTACGCGGAACTCAAAGACACCGCGACGGGGGTTGTCAGGATTTGCGCTTCCGACACGGTGGCTACGCATTTTTTGTTGCCGTACGTAAAGAAGTATCATGAAAAATATCCCGACGTAAACCTGATTTTGCAGAACGGTACTTCGAGTGAGACGATAGAACTTCTGAAAAACAAGAAAGGGGATATAGGGTTCGTCAATCTGCCGATAGACGACAGCGACATAAGTCTGATGAACACCGTTATGCGTCTGCACGACACTTTCGTTGCAAGCGACAGGTTTTCGGAACTGACCGAAAGCACGGTGGATTTACGGAAATTGCAGGACTATCCGCTACTTATGCTGGAACTTTCCACCGCAACGCGTCAGGCGATAGTTTCGTTCGCGCACTCGCAGGGGATACATCTGCACCCTGAAATCGAACTCGCAAGTTTAGAACTTATGACCGAACTCGCCAAAACGGGTATAGGTATTGCGTGTATTCCGAGAGAGTTCGTTCGCCACGAATTAGAAAGCGGCGCGCTTAAGGAGATAAAGACAAACCCCGCCCTGCCTACGCGTGCGATAGGGCTGGCGCTTCCTAAAAACGAGAATATGACTTTTGCCGTTAAAGAATTTCTCAATATGATAGTCGCGGATAACGCTTAAACGATAATATTCCGACGGTTTACCCCGTAAAATATAACCGATTATATTTTACGGGGGTTTTTATATGCGGATATGGCAGGCGATACTTTTAGGACTGGTGCAGGGGTTTACCGAATTTCTGCCCGTTTCGTCAAGCGGACATCTTTTACTTATCGAACGGTGGCTTAAAATAGATACGGGCGGCGGACTGTTTTTCGATATAATGTTGCATCTTGGGACGCTTATTCCCGTGTGCGCCGTGTTTTTTGACGGCATAAAAGGTCTGTTTGTAAAACCGTATAAAACGCTTTTATACCTGATTATAGCAACGCTTCCCGCGGTGGCGGCGGGGCTTTTATTACAGGATAAAATAGAGTATCTGTATAAGGGCGGTACGGTGCTGTCGGCGGCGCTTTTATCCCTTTCCTTTCTGTTAACGGCAGCGGAACTCTTTTTTGCGGAGAAAACGTCTCAAAAAAATAAAAACGCCTTGCCATTGTCGGCAAAATCGTCTATAATAATGGGTGTATTCCAAGGCTTTGCCGTAATTCCGGGGCTTTCCCGCAGCGGCACGGTGATAACGGGCGGCGCGGTAAGCGGGCTTAAAAACGATAAAAACGCGGAATTCGCATTTTTGATGAGTATTCCCGTAATCTTGGGCGCGGCGTTAATATCGGGCGTAAAAACGGTAAGCCAAGGCGCGGCGATAGACTTGCTGCCGACTGTGTTCGGGGTGGTCAGTGCCGCGGTGTCGGGGCATATTGCCGTGGGCGTTATGCTTAAAGCGGTGAAAAAAGCAAAGTACGGGCGGTTTTCAGTATATCTCGTACTTATTGCCGTCCTTTCGCTTTTAACTAAAATTTTATTCGGCGTTTAGCCGTTAATTAGACTAAAGGAGAATTTTATGAAAAAGTTTTTCGGTGAATTTAAAAAGTTCATAACCCGCGGTAACGTTATGGATATGGCTGTCGGCGTTATAATCGGCGGTGCGTTTTCCGCGATAGTTTCCGCGCTTACAAATCATATCCTTATGCCGATAGTCAACTGGTTCTTGCTGCTTATAACCGGCGGCAGCGGGCTTGATACTATTTATACCTATCTGAAAAAAGTGGAGACGGTTGAAGACGGAAAAACGGTGATAGACCTTGCTAATTCCATATATATCGACTGGGGTGCGTTTATAACGGCGGTTATAAACTTTATACTGATAGCGTTCGTGCTGTTTATGATAATAAGAACCATAAACCGCGTGGCGGAAGCGAACAAAAAGATAAAGACCGACGCGGCAAAGCGCATACTTTCAAAATCCGACAAACAAGAACTTAAAGAAAACGGCGTAAACTATAAAGACAAAGCGGCGGTAAGCGCGTATTATGCGGCGAAGAAGATAAGAGAAGACGAGTTGGCGGCGCAGGCAGCAAAAGACGCCGAAGAAAAAGCCAAAGAGGAAAGATTAGCAAATCCCACGGCGGAAGATTTATTGAAAGATATAAAAGCGCTTTTGGAAAAACAAGTAAAGTAAAGGTATATAAAAATGAAAAAGCCCGATAGGAATACCTATCGGGCTTTTCTGGTGCTCCATCAGGGACTCGAACCCTGGACACCCTGATTAAGAGTCAGGTGCTCTACCAACTGAGCTAATGGAACAGACGAGCAAGCGTATCCGCTTGCTTTCTGGTGGTCCATCGGGGATTCGAACCCCGGACACCGTG
>JAFZYZ010000097.1 GCA_017615975.1 Clostridia bacterium
AAGACTCTGGCGGAATAACTTTTCAACTTAAAACAAGGCTTTAAAAAACGGAAAAAGCCCCGAAACGGGAAATTGCTACCTTTACGTTTCGGGGCTTTACTTATTTTAGAGAGTGTGGTACAATATATTAAGTTATGACGAGAAAGGTAAAGATAGGTAATCTGTTTATCGGCGGCGGCGAAAAGATAGCCGTTCAATCTATGGCGACGCGTAAGACCTGTACCGAACAGGCGGCGAGAGAGGCGGAAGAACTTGAAAGGGCGGGGTGCGATATCCTGCGTTTTTCGGTGCTTGACAGGGCAGACGCGGCGGCTTTTAACGCTATAAAAAAGCGGGTTAAAATGCCACTCGTTGCGGATATACACTTCGATTACAGGCTTGCCCTTGCCGCGATAGACGGCGGGGCGGATAAAATACGAATAAACCCCGGCAATATCGGTTCGGAAGCGGGCGTAAAACAGGTTGCGGAAGCGGCGAAAGCGAACGGTATTCCCGTTCGCGTCGGTTCTAACACGGGCAGTATCGAAAAAGATTTTCTGTTAAAATACGGCAGGAACGAAATCGCGCTTGGCGAAAGCGCGTTAAAGCAAGTCGCTATTTTAGAAAAATACGGCGTAAACGATATAGTTATTTCGGTAAAGGCGTCAAGCGTGCCGCTTACCGTAAAGGCGTACGAATACATTGCGGCAAAAACCGATTATCCCCTGCATTTGGGGGTTACCGAAGCGGGTACGGAATACGGCGGCACCATTAAAAACGCCGCGGCGCTGGGCGCGCTTATTCTTCGCGGCGTGGGCGATACGATAAGGGTAAGCCTTTCCGCTGACCCCGTAAGGGAAGTGGTTGCGGCTAAAACCCTTCTTTCCGCGCTGGAAAAGGGTACGGGTGCAAACCTTATCGCTTGCCCAACTTGCGGCAGGTGCGAGTGGGACTGTATGGCGTTCGCCGCTAAAACGGAAAAATATCTTGCTACGGTGAATAAGCCCATCAAAGTCGCGGTTATGGGGTGCGTGGTAAACGGGATAGGCGAAAGTGCCGACGCGGACGTGGGCGTTGCGGGCGCAAAAGGCGGCTGCGTGATTTTTTCGCACGGGAAAGTGCTTAAAACGGTTAAAAGAGAAGATTTGGAACGGGAATTTTTTGCGGAGATAGATAAATGTATACTGTAAAGAGCAGCGCGGAATTCTTATCGACGATAACTTCGCTTGACGAAAGCCTGAAAGATTTAAAACTCAATTCGGTGGAAGTCGATAAGGAAAATAATTCCGTGGTTTACAATTTCATATGTGATAAGGCTATCGGGGCGGAGTTAAAGGAGAAGATTTTGGACGCGTGCGAAAAGAATACCGCGCGTATCTTTGCGTCCGTTGCGGTGAATATCACTAAAATCGTGTCCAACGGCGACCTTATAAACCGCGCGGCGTTCAAGTTTTTAAAGGAGAACTATCCGTCGATGTCGATATTTTTGGACGAAGACGATATTTCTTCGGTAATAGACGGTAATCTGGTGAAATATAAGTTAAGGCTGACCAAAGACGGCGCGGAATACGTTATGAAAAACGGCGCGCTTAAAAAACTTACCGAATATCTTTCCAAAAATTTCTGTTCGGAATTTGCGGGCAGTACGGAAATAAAGCCCGACAACCTTGCGGTAAACCTGCTCTCGGAAGAAGTATTCGAAGGGGAACTTGAAAAGATAGAATACCGCACGGTCAAGGTAAACGACGTTTTGGTAATAGACGACGCGTCTATAGGTAGCCTTGCGGTGTACATAGAAGATATGACCGACGGAGTGCAGACCGTATGCGGTAAAATTACCGAGATAAGCGAGAGAGAGACCAAAAACGGCAAACCGTTTTTCATCATTTATATAAACGACACCACGGGAATTCTCGGCGGGGTGTACTTTTCCAGAAAGAACACCTACGACAAGATAAAGAAATTACAGGTGGGGGACGCGATAATCGCCCGCGGCACGCTTGGGGAATATAACGGCAGAAGAAGTTTTACCTTCGATAAGATAAACGGCTGTACCTTTCCCGACGGGTTTATTAAAAAGGGCAGGCGCAAAAAGACCGCGCCTAGAAACTATAAACTCGTTTTCCCCGAACCAGCGCAGGCTGTAAAGGTGAGTACGGTGTTCGACTATAACGAAGTGCTGCCCGAAGAGTTGACGGGTAAAACGTACGTCGTATTCGACTTTGAAACGACGGGTACGGACTTTATGAATAACGGCATAACCGAGATAGGCGCGGTAAAGATAGTAAACGGCAAGATAACCGAACAGTTTACTACCCTCGTCAAGCCCGACTATCCCATTTCGCAGGAAATAATTAACATAACGGGCATAACGCCTGAAATGGTAAAGGACGCGCCGAAAATAGACAAGGTGCTGCCCGATTTTCTCAAATTTATCGAATATTCGGTAATCGTGGCGCACAACGCGCCGTTCGATACGAGTTTTTTGCGCAGGTTTGCCAACGAAAGCGACTACGAAGTAAATAACGCGGTTTTAGATACCCTTGAAATGTCAAGGCGGCTGCTGCCTTCTCTTCGTCATCACGATCTTAAAACCATAGCCGACTATTTCGGAATAGTGTTCCACCATCACAGGGCGCTGTCCGACGCGTACGCCACAGCGGAAGCGTTTATCGAACTTATGAAAATCAAGTACAAGGGCGCGGAAAACAAAGTGCAGTAATACGAATTGACAAAGCGTGTCAAATAGTATATAATATTAAAAGTCTTTATAAAAGGAGAAACAATATGAAAAAACTTATCGTTTTAGTGTTGTCGCTTATTCTTGCGATAGGCACTTTGGGGCTTGTCGCCTGCGGCGGCGGCGACAGTGCTGAAAGTATAACGAAAGAAGAGTTCCTTACCGAACTTGCAAGAAGAGAAGCGGCGAGTTTTGCCGACGAAACTTTGCGGTATGAAACCGTCGATTGCACGTACGTAGAACATACTGAGCGCGAAATAAGCGCCGACGGTACTTACGGGATAACGTACGGAGATAATTACGCATACGTTAGGGTAGAGTATGAACAGGCGCACGGCGTACAGCAACGTGTTGTCGGCGTGTCGGCGGGTTTGCTTGCAAATGTGCCTGAAGAAATACTTTCCGCTACTAAATTCGTTAAAAACGGCGACAATCTTGAAATATCTTATGATGCGACTATGAATGGTGTTAAGTTTACGGGCAAATACGTATTCGATAAAAACGGATACGTTATATACTCTTTTGAAAGCGAAAAGGGCGAGGGGGTTAGCGGAAGCGCTGAATTTACCGTAAAGAAGTACAATAAAGCGGCAACGACGAACTCTCTTGCAGGTAAAACTTTTACGATAGTTTCCGTTGAAGAATATAATGATGAAGACTGCTTGGATTTCAGACAGGATTTTGATGCGATTATCAATTCGGTCATTGAATTTAAGGCTGACGGCACTTTTGATTGGACGACGGGTAGGGTATCCATATTCGGAACTTATACGGTAAACGGCAACGTCGGCACTTATACGCAGACAGGATGGATAGAGGACGGTGAAACGGAAGAACTCCCCGTTGAAAGTAGAATGGCGTTCGATATCGCTATATCCGATAATGGTATAGTTTTAACGATGGCATTTGTTAGGGGCAACGAAGGCGGCATATTCGATATGGTTTATTGCCACCTTAACGCGACTTTATAGAATAACGGAGATGGTACTCGTTTATCATAAATCTGCGAACTGTTTTTTTAAGGAGTGAGTTTATGAAAAAACTTATCGTTTTAGTTTTGTCGCTTATTCTTGCAATAGGCACTTTGGGACTTGTCGCCTGCGGCGGCGACGACGGTGCGTCTTCAATGACGAAAGAAGAGTTCCTGGCGGAACTTGTAAAAAGGGAAACGGCGACTTTTGCCGACGCGTCTTTGCAGTATGAGACGGTCGATTGTTCATACGTAGAACATAGTAATCGAGAAGTTGACGTGGCAGGCACTTACAGGGTGATGTACGGGAATAATTACGCCTATGCGTCGATAGAAATTTCGTCGGGCTACGGTACGCAGGCAGGCGTGCTTGGTGTATCAGCGAGAATGTTTTCAAGTTTACCGGAAGAAATACTTTCCGCCGCGAAATTCGTTAAGTCGGGCGACAAACTTGAATTTTCTTATAATACGACGTGGAACGGCGTGTCGGTTTCCTCTAAATATATATTCGATAAAAACGGGTACGTTATATACGGTGCGGCAAGCAGAGAGGGTGAAGGCAGCAGTCTGTTTATCGCAACTGCGTATCACAAAGCCGCGACGGGCGGCGAGACGGTAGGTTATACCGTAAGTTCTGAACAGTGGAATAACGCTGTTTCGCTTTACTGGAAAAACCTTACCTACGAATATACCGACGGAGAAAGCGGGAATAAAGTGGAACTTTTAGAAGACGGCGGCTTGCATCAATATGCAGGTGAAGGCCACGGTTGGGGCGAAGAGTACGTTATTTATGCCGACAATAAGTGGAAAGTTTATCAGGGCGACGCTACTACTCCGACTTTTGAATACGAAACGGCGGCGGAATACGTAGCGAGCAATTACGGCGACGACTTCGGGTTTATGGGGAATATGCTTCCGACGATCAGGGGCAGAATGGACGAATTTACCTTTGACCAAACGAATAATCAATACGTTGCCGAAAATATAGGTATTCCTATGAGTTCAGAAGATACGTATCCTATGAATATTACGGTTAAATTCGAAGATCAGAAACTCGTTTACGTTAAATTTGAAGCAGTGGGCGGCGGCTATTATATGGAAGCGACGTTTACCGACTACGGAACTACCGTAATAGAATATCCCGATTACATAGCAAACGCGTAAAAATAAATAATATTTAATTGCGATAAAACGCTTGCAAAAAGCGAATAATTATGTTATATTATTATCGTACTTATATGACGACTTGACTTATGAGAACGGACTTTCCGTTCTCATAAGTTTTTGTAAGGGGGTATGGGCTTTGAAAATAAAACCCGTGGAAGAAATTAAATCACTGTGCGAAAAGTACGCCGCGCCGCTTGGAATAACCGTTGCGGAAGTAGAGTTTAAGCAGGGCAAAAACCCCGCTTTGACCGTGTTTATAGATAAAAAAGGCGGCGTTTCTTTAGACGATTGCGAAAGTCTTCATAACGCTATATTTGAACCGCTTGACGAACTTGATCCGACTTTCGGGGCTACCTACACCTTAAACGTATCGAGTTTAGGGGCGGACAGACCGTTTAAGACCGCGGAGGATTTTAATTCGCATATCGGCAAGATGGTGGAAGTAAAACTTTACGCGGCGGTTAAGGGTAAAAAGTTTTACGAAGGCGAACTTGTATCGTTTGACGGCGCAAGGATAGTGTTAAAGACCGAAAAGGAAACTTTTTCGTTCGACCTTAAAAGCGTCGTAAAAGTCAACGAATACATTGACTTTAATTAAACCGAAATTCAAATTTTCTGAAAATAAAACAGGAGAAAAAATATGATAAATCAGGATTTCTTTTTTGCACTTGAAGAACTTGAAAAGAACAAAGGCATTTCACAGGAAGAATTTATTTCCGCGCTGGAAAACGCTATGACTATCGCCAACAAAAAGGCTACGGGTACGCCGGGCGAAGTCCGCATCAAACTTAATCCCGACAGAAAGACCATACAGTTCTACGCCGAACGCACGGTTGTAAACGAACTTATGGACGCCGATAAGGAGATAACGTTAGAAGAGGCGCAGGAGATTAAAAAGTCCTATAAACTCGGCGATATCGTGTCCGAAGAAATCAAGTCCAAGGACTTCGGCAGGATTGCGGCGCAGACGGCGAAGCAGGTTTTAACCCAGAAACTTCGCGATATAGAACGCAGCAATACCGTAAACGAATTCGAAGACAGGGAAGGCGAACTTATGTCCTGTATCGTCCGCAGAATAGAAGGCGGCAACGTGTACGTGGAAATCGGCGGCAATCAGATAGAAGGCGTGCTGACTCCGAGAGACCAAGTGCCGAACGAAAAGTACGAAGTCAATCAGACGCTTAACGTATTCGTTAAGAAAGTCAGGAACACGGGCAAGAACGCGCAAATTATGGTTTCCCGTTCGTCAAGCGGTTTGGTGCGCCGCCTGTTCGAGAACGAAGTTCCCGAAATCAAGCAGGGCGTAGTCGTTATCAAGAACATAGCGAGAGAACCGGGGCAGAGAACCAAAATCGCGATATTCAGCGACGATCCCACGGTGGACGCGGTAGGTGCTTGCGTAGGTAATAAGGGTTCGAGGGTGAACGCGATAGTGGCGGAACTCGGCGGCGAAAAGATAGACATAATACCGTGGAGTGAAGATCCGCTGGAATACATTTCGCGCGCGTTATCGCCCGCCCGCGTGGTAAAAGTCGTACAGACGGGTGAAGAAAGCGCGATGGTAGTCGTTCCGGACGATAAACTGTCGCTTGCAATCGGCAGAAGCGGACAGAACGCAAGGCTTGCCGTACGGCTTACCGGCTGGAAGATAGACGTTAAGAGCGAAAGCGCCGCGATAGCGGAACTCGGCGACGTTGCCGTTCCGCAAGAAGAAACCCCCGCGGAAGAATAATTTTCGATATGGAAAAGAAAGTTCCCATGCGCACCTGTATAGCGTGCAGGGCGCTTAAACCGAAAAAAGAACTTATTCGTATAGTGAAATCGGAAGAGGGCGTGTTTCTCGACAGAACGGGCAGGAAGAACGGCAGGGGCGCGTATATTTGCGACGACGAAAAGTGCATTGCCAAACTTAAAAAGGGCAAACTGTTGAACCGCGCGTTTTCAATGCCGATAGACGACGCTACTTACGATAGGATAGCGGAGGATTTTTTTGGAGAACAGAAGTAAAGCGGAAACCTTTATCGGGTTTGCCGTAAAATCGGGTAAATTCCGTTCCGGCGCGAACACGCTTTCGACGCTTAAAAAAGCGTATCTTATATTAGTGTGCGAAACGGCGGCGGAAAACACCAAACAACTCGCGGAAAAATACGCGGGGAAGTACCGTTGCAGGGTGTTTTGCACGAAGGGGCGTACCCTTTCGGATATTGCGCACAAAGACGGGATAAAGATAGCGGCGATAACCGACCTTTCGCTTGCGAAAGCGGTGATAGATAACGCCGAGTGTCTTACGGAAACGGTAGGACGGTAAAAAAGACTTAAACCTTATACGGAAACGGAGAAGGAATATGGCAGAAAAGAAGATGCAGATAGACAATATCAAAGTAATAGCCGAAATATTGAAAGACGGCGGGTTAGACCTTTTAAAAAGCGGTTTTGCCGACGCGGAAAAGCGCGTCAGGGATTTTAAGGCGCTTATAGAAGGTAAACTCGGCGACCTTGCGGCGAAAAAAGCGGCGGAAGCGGCGAAAGCCGCCGAAGAAGAGGCGGAAAAAGCACGTTTAGCGCAGGCGGCTATAACCCCCGCGCCCGCGGAAACTAACGCAGAAGTTCAGCCGACCGAAACGGCGGAAGAGAGGGCGGAAAAGGTTGAAGAGACTGCGCCCGAAACGGCAGCGCCGGCGGCTACCGAGAAGAAAGACGAAAAGAAAATGCCGTCTTTTATAGTCCGCAGGGAATTCGTGCCCGATAACGGCGCAAAAGCGGGCAAACCCGCGAACAGGGTGTTCACCCCGACCGATAAGCCGTTCGGCAAAAAGCCCGAGTTTAACAAGACGGGCGCGCGCCGTCCGCAGGCCGCTTACGTTGCGCCGCCTATTATTCCGACCGAAGACAAGCGCGGCGGGTTCAATAAGAAGAATTCCGCAAAGGGCGAGAAGAATTACGAAGAAAAACACGTTTTGAATAAGCGTGCGCTTATAAAGAACAGCATTTCCGTCGAAGACTTCGACGAGAATAAGACGGGGTACAGGAAGTTCCGCCCCGTAAAGAAAGCCAAAGAACAGGCGGTTTCCACCGTAAAGATAGAAAAAGCGGTAGTGAATTCCGAAATAATTCCGCTGAAAGTATTAAGCGAAAAAATCGGCATCACCGCGGCGGAAATCACCAAGCGCCTGTTTAAGGAAGGCATTATGAAGACCAT
>JAFZYZ010000098.1 GCA_017615975.1 Clostridia bacterium
AAAAACAACGACGAGTAAAAAATTCTGCCCGCGGAAAACGGAATTGTTTTCCGCGGGCAAAGCCTATTAAAAACACGGGACTTAAAAATTTAAGGTGAAAAAATGAAACAACTTATGATAGGAAACAAGGCGGTAGCGCGCGGGCTGTACGAGGGTGGCATTAAATTCGTGTCTTCCTACCCCGGAACGCCGTCCACCGAAATAACCGAGTTTCTTGCTAAATACGACGAAGTAAAGTCGGAGTGGGCGCCTAACGAAAAAGTGGCACTAGAGGCGGCGTTCGGCGCGTCGCTTGCGGGCGCAAGGTCGGCTTGCGCTATGAAACACGTCGGCTTAAACGTTGCCGCCGACCCCCTGTTCACCCTTTCTTACACGGGTGTAAACGCGGGGCTTGTCATCTGCGTGGCGGACGACCCCGCCATGCACTCTTCGCAGAACGAACAGGATTCCAGACACTACGCCATAGCGGCGAAAGTGCCGATGCTTGAACCGTCAGATTCCAAAGAGTCCTACGAGTTCGCAAAGGCTGCGTTCGAACTGTCGGAAAAGTTCGATACGGCGGTGCTACTTCGTATGTGTACGAGAGTGGCGCACAGCCAGTCTGTGGTAGATACTGCAGACCGCACGGAAATTCCGAACAAGCCGTACGTTAAAGACGGCGCAAAATATATAATGATGCCGTCTAACGCTATAAAGCGCCACGTCGTCGTTGAAGAACGCACCAAAGCGCTAAAAGAATACGCCGAAAACTGCCCCTTTAACCGCGTGGAAAAGGGCGGTACGGATATAGGCGTTATAACGTCCGGCACGTCTTATCAGTACGTAAAAGAAGTTTTCGGCGATACGGTCAGCGTACTTAAAATAGGCATGCCTAATCCCCTGCCCGAAAAACTTATTCTGGATTTTGCAAAAAGCGTAAAAACTCTTTACGTTATAGAAGAATTAGAACCGATTATCGAAACGCATTGCAGAAGTTTGGGACTTAACCCGATAGGCAAGGAAAAGTTCTCTATTCTCGGCGAATTTTCGCAGCAGACGATAGCGGCGGCGTTTAATATGCCCGAAAAACCGACGGTAAAAGCGGACACGGTAGCGCCCGCAAGACCGCCGATGATGTGTGCGGGCTGTCCGCACCGCGGTATTTATTACGTTCTTTCCAAGAACAAAATCACCGTTTTGGGCGATATAGGTTGCTACACCTTGGGTGCGCAGCCGCCCCTTTCCGCCGTTGACTATACGTTGTGTATGGGCGCGTCGGTATCGGGCGTTCACGGATTCTTAAAGGCTTCGGAAAAGGACGCGCAGGGCAAAACCGTCGCGGTTATCGGGGATTCTACCTTTATGCACTCCGGAATCACGGGGCTTGTCAATATAGCCTATAACGGTTCTAACTCTACCGTTATAATTTTAGATAATTCAATAACGGGCATGACGGGGCATCAGCAAAACCCCACTACGGGCTTTAACATCAAGGGCGACCCCGCGGGGAAGGTGGATTTAGAAGCCCTTTGCCGCGCTATCGGTATTCGCCGCGTGCGCGTTGTCGATCCTTACGACCTTAATGCGTGCGAAACCGCTGTAAAAGAAGAACTTTCCGCTGACGAACCGTCGGTTATTATTTCGAGAAGACCTTGCGTTCTTTTAAAATACGTCAAAACTGCGCCCGCGTTAAACGTGGATAAGGATAAATGCCGCGCGTGCAAGAAATGTCTGTCCTTGGGCTGCCCCGCCGTTTCATTTAAAGACGGTAAGGCGCATATAGACGCTACGCTTTGCGTAGGCTGCAAGTTGTGCGGAAAATTATGTCCGTTCGGCGCGATAGAAAACGGGGGTGCTGAATAATGACTACTAATATTATGATAGTAGGCGTAGGCGGACAGGGTTCGCTTCTCGCCTCCAAACTTTTAGGCGCGGTGCTTTTATCCGAAGGGTACGACGTAAAGGTTTCCGAAGTGCACGGGATGAGTCAGCGCGGCGGCAGCGTGGAAACTTACGTCAGGTTCGGCGAAAAGGTGTATTCGCCCATCATTACGCAGGGCGAAGCCGACTATATTCTGTCTTTTGAGAAGTTAGAGGCGGCACGCTGGGCGGCGTACTTAAAACAGGGCGGCGAAATTATCGTGAACACGCAGGAAATAGATCCTATGCCCGTTATTATCGGCAAAGCCGAGTATCCGTCTTCTATTTTAGACGAATTAACGAAAAAAGGCGTTAAGGTGGAAGCGGTTGACGCGCTTAACGCGGCACAGAAAGCGGGCAGCGTTAAGGCGGTGAACGTGGTACTTCTTGCACGCCTTGCAAAGCGGTTCGCTATTCCCTACAATAAATGGATAGAGGCAATCGAGGCAACCGTTGCACCAAAGTTCTTGGAAATGAACAAGAAAGCGTTTGAAATCGGATACGATTTATAACGCGCGGGAATATAGCCGAAAGGCGGAGAAAATTTATGGAACGTTATTTTCAGAAAGACATTGAAACCATGCCGGTTGAAAAGATAAAGGAATTACAATCTGAAAAACTGGTAAAGCAGGTAAAGCACGTTTACGAAAACGTGCCCTATTACCGTAATCTGATGGATAAAAAAGGGGTTCGCCCAGAAGATATCCACGGCATAGAAGACCTGCATAAACTTCCCTTTATATCTAAAAGCGACCTGCGCGAGACTTACCCCTACGGTATGCTTGCCGTGCCGCTTTCGGACTGTGTGAGAATTCAGTCCACGTCGGGCACGACGGGCAAGCGCGTTATCGCCTACTATACGCAGCACGATATAGAACTTTGGGAAGACTGTTGCGCGCGCGCCATAGTCGCCGCGGGCGGAACGAAGGAAGACGTTTTGCAGGTGGCTTACGGCTACGGCTTGTTTACGGGCGGCGCGGGGCTGCACGGCGGTTCGCATAAAGTAGGCTGTTTAACCCTGCCTATGTCAAGCGGCAACACCGAACGGCAGATACAGTTTATGCTGGACTTAAAGTCCACGATTCTTTGCTGTACGCCGTCTTACGCCGCGTACATAGGCGAAACCTTAAAAGAACAGGGATATAAGCCCGAAGACAATTCCTTAAAAGCGGGCATTTTCGGCGCAGAACCGTGGACGGAAGAAATGCGCCGCGATATAGAAAAAGCACTCGGCATTAAAGCGTACGATATTTACGGGCTGACAGAAACTTCCGGCCCCGGAGTGGCGTTCGAGTGCAAAGAACAGAAAGGTATGCATATAAACGAAGACCACTTTATCGCCGAAATAATAGATCCCGACACGGGTGAAGTTCTGCCCGAGGGTGAAAAGGGCGAACTCGTGTTTACTTCGCTTGATAAAGAAGCCTTCCCGCTTTTGCGCTACCGTACCCGTGATATCTGCGTTCTTTCCCGCGAAAAGTGTTCGTGCGGAAGAACCTTTATCCGTATGGCAAAGCCTATGGGCAGAAGCGACGATATGCTTATCATCCGCGGCGTGAACGTGTTCCCGTCGCAGATAGAGACCGTTTTGCTTAACGAAGGCTACGCGCCTAACTATCGTATAGAAGTCGACCGCGTGAACAATACCGACACGCTGGACGTTTTCGTGGAACTTTTACCCGAACAACTCTCCGACACCACAGAAGGCATAGTTAAAATGGAAAAGGCGCTTTCCGCCGCCATAACCACGATGCTTGGTATTCGCCCGGCGGTGCATCTCGTACCGCCGAAGACCATAGTGCGTAGCGAAGGCAAAGCGGTAAGGGTTATAGATAAACGGAAATTACACGATTAAGGGGTGATAATATGAAAATCAGGCAGTTGACCGTTTTCGTCGAAAACAAAATGGGCTATCTTTCGGAGATAACCGAACTGTTTGCAAAAAGCGGTATCGACATGAAGGCGCTGTCTATTGCGGACACCAAGGACTTCGGGATTTTAAGACTTATCGTCGACAACCCCGACTTTGCGCTGAAAGTTCTTAAAGACCACGGGTTTTTAGGCACGATTACCGAAGTTATCGGCGTGGAAATCAAAAACACCGCGGGCGAACTTTCCAAGGCGCTTACCCTTCTTGCCGAAAAGGGCGTGAACGTAGAGTATCTTTACGCCTTTTTATCGGGAACGAAAGAGAGTGCGTTCGTAGTTATCAAGGCAACCGACAATATTAAGGCGGAAACCGTACTTAAAGACGCGGGATTTAAGGCAATAAACGGACTTTCGTAATTTCGGCGTAATATGATTATCGACTTTCACACGCACACTTTCCCCGACGCGATGGCGGTAAAAACCGTCGAACTTTTAAAAAGCAAATCGGGAACTATCCCCTTTTCCGACGGAACGGTTAAAGGGCTTTCGGGAAAGGCCGAAAAGGCGGGCGTAGGGCTTTCAATAGTCCTGCCCGTAATAACCAACCCCGCGTCCACGTCTAAAATAAACCGTTTTGCGGCGTTGCAGAACCAAAGCGCAAAAGAGACGGGCGTTTTTTCCTTCGGCGGTATGCACCCCGAAGTTGCGGACGTTAAAAGTGCGATAAAGGAAGTTTGCGAGTTGGGACTTAAAGGCATAAAAATTCACCCCGCTTACCAGCAAACGCCCTTAAACGATATTAAATACAAGCGTATTATAGGCTATGCGGAAGAGGCGGGACTTATCGTCGTTTCCCACGCAGGTTTAGATATAGGCGTTGCGGGCAGTTGGAGTTCGCCCCGTATGGCGGCGGAACTTATAGACGACGTAAATCCCGAACGGCTTGTTCTTGCGCACATGGGCGGCTGGGAACAGTGGCAAGGCGTTAAAAAGTTCTTATGCGGTAAAAAGGTGTATTTCGACACGGCGTTCTGCGCGGTGGACTTTGCCTATCAAAGCGACTTCCCCGCGGAAAAGCAAAAACCCGTGCTGAATAAAGAAGACTTTACCGAAATAATAAAACTTCACGGGGCGGAAAGAATATTGTTCGGAACGGATAGCCCGTGGGGGGATGAACAAATGCAGGTGGATTTTATAAACGGGCTTAACCTTTCGCCCGCCGAAAAGTCCGCGATATTCTGCGAAAACGCCAAAACCCTTTTAGGGAACGGTTAATACTTTTGAAAAACTTTCGGGCGGACCGCCCGAAAACGGAGATAAAATGCTGCTTACGGAATTGTTGGAAAGAAACGCCGCGCAATATACCGCGGACGTTGCGCTCGTGGAACTTAACCCCGCGACGCAGGAAAGAAAAAGAAGCACCTGGAAAGAGTACTCGCTTGTAGAAC
>JAFZYZ010000099.1 GCA_017615975.1 Clostridia bacterium
GCCAAGGGCTATATTAGAACGGAAATCGTGTGCGTTTTCGCGTAGCATAGCGCATAAAAACTTTCCGCCTATAACTATCATACGCACGTCCGTACCGACCTTAAAAGGAATATACCTTTGATAAAGATGCGGCTTTAATTTAAGGCTTTCGGCAAGCGTTTTTAACTGCGCGAAATCGTCCGCCTTGTAAACGCCTTTGCCTTTAGATCCGAAACTTTCCTTAACGATAACGGGATAGCCGAGATTTTCGGCGATATTTTTAAGCGCGCCTTCGTCTATTTCGGAATAAGAATTATAACATACGGGCGCAAACACCGTTTCGGGAATATTAAGCCCCGTCCCTGAAAGCGCGATACAGGTTTCGCCCTTGTCGTCGCAAACCCTGATAGCGGCGTGGGAATTAAAAAGTTTTACGCCCGACTTTTCAAGGCAGGCGGACAGATACTTGTCCTTATCCAAAAATACGGCAAAATCGCAAGAAAAATCTCCCCGTATTTTGCCGTCAGATAAGTAATTATTAAGATACCCGTCGGAAATTATTTCCGTTTTTACCCCTAAAAGCGCAAACTCTTCTTTAAGTCGCTTTGCCTGATACACGCTTTCTTTCGGTTCGCCGAAAGGGTTTACGAGAATTATGCCTTTCATATTAAAACAATCCGACGATTCTGCCGTTCTCGTCCACGTCGATATTTTCCGCGGCGGGAACTTTCGGCAGCCCCGGCATTGTCATAATATCGCCCGTCAGCGCGACTATAAAGCCCGCGCCAGCCGAAACCTTAACGTTTTTAACCGTAATCTTAAAATCGGTCGGTGCGCCGAGTTTTTCCTTATCGTCCGAAAAGGAATATTGCGTTTTGGCTATACATACGGGCAGTTTGTCAAAGCCCAACGCCGTCAGTTTTTCTATCTGCTTTTTAGCGTCTTCGGTAAAATGCGCACCCGTGCCGCCGTAAATTTTTATCGCTATATCCTTGATTTTATCCGTAATAGAACCGTCTGAATCGTAAGAATAAGTAAACTCGTTCGGCTGTTCGGAAAGCCTTACGACTTCTTCAGCAAGCGCTACGCCGCCCTTGCCACCGTCCGCCCACACGGTAGATAACACCACGTTTACGCCGAGTTTTTTACACTCTTTGATAACAAGTTCTATTTCTTTGTCGGTATCGGTCGGAAACCTGTTTACGGCCACCACCGCGGGCAGTTTATAAACCTCTTTTATATTATGCAAGTGTCTTAAAAGGTTCGGCAGTCCCTTTATAAGCGCCTTAGTGTTTTCCGTATTAAGTTCGGTTTTCTTAACGCCGCCGTGCATTTTAAGGGCGCGTATAGTTGCCACTATCACCACCGCGGCGGGTTTAAGCCCCGCTACCCTGCATTTTATATCCAAGAACTTTTCCGCGCCCAAATCCGCGCCGAAACCCGCTTCCGTGATGCAGTAGTCGGCAAGTTTTAACGCCGTTTTAGTCGCTATTACCGAATTACAGCCGTGCGCGATATTAGCAAAAGGTCCGCCGTGCACTATTGCGGGCGTGCCTTCCAAAGTCTGAACGAGATTAGGCTTTATAGCGTCCTTTAAGAGTGCCGCCATAGCGCCTTGCGCCTTTAAGTCGCCCGCGGTTATAGGCTGTCCGTCGGTATTATATGCGACTATAATTCTCGCAAGTCTTGCTTTTAAATCGCTTAAATCCCGAGCAAGGCAAAAAACAGCCATAATTTCCGAAGCCACGGTTATATCGAAACCGTCTTCACGCATAACGCCGTCAGTCTTTTTGCCCATACCGTCGACAACTCTGCGGAGTTGGCGGTCGTTCATATCGACACAGCGGCGGAAAGTTATACTCTTTACGTCTATCTTTAAGGCGTTGCCCTGATAAATATGATTGTCAAGCATTGCGGCAAGCAGGTTGTTCGCCGCGCCTATCGCATGGAAATCACCCGTAAAATGCAGGTTTATATCTTCCATAGGAATAACCTGCGCGTAGCCGCCGCCCGCCGCGCCGCCTTTAATACCGAACACAGGTCCTAACGACGGTTCGCGCAAGGCGACCACTACGTTTTTGCCTATTCTTCTCATAGCGTCGGCAAGTCCTATCGTAGTCGTAGTCTTACCTTCGCCGGCGGGTGTCGGGGTAATGGCGGAAACCAAAATCAGTTTTCCGTCGGGATTTTTATTGTCTTTAAGACACTTTAAATCTATTTTCGCCTTGTAATTGCCGTACTGTTCTATATATTCGGGTGCAATGCCCGCAATTTTTGCAATTTCCAAAATATGTTTGGGTTTTACGGAATTTGCAATTTCTATATCGCTTTTAACGTTCATCTTACAATTAAACTCCTGCGTAAAAAATCAAGTAAATATAATTTTTATCCTTTTCTCCACGTGCGCGGCACGAAAAGAATAATTATCGGGAAAATTTCCAGCCTTCCCGCAAGCATTACTAATGACAAAAGTATTTTGGAAAAGGGCGAATACGCCGCGTAAGACGCCATAGGCCCTACCATATTCGTTATACCCGGCCCCACGTTGCTGATACAGGCGAGAGTTGCCGAAAGATTGTCGAACACGTCGCCCACGTCGCACGATAAAAGCAGCGTGCAGAAACAGGCTATGGCAATATAAAGTATAAAATAAGTCAGCACGCCGCGTTCCGTTTCCTGCGAAATGGTTTTGCCTTCGAACTTAACGGCAACGACCGAACGCGGATAAATCATCTTGCGGATATTCGCTTTAGCGGAACGTGCGAGAATACACATACGCGCGACTTTCATGCCGCCGCCCGTCGAACCGCCGCTTGCGCCTACCACCGTCAAGAACAGTAATATTCCTTTTGAAAGCGCCGGCCACTTTGCAAAATCGGTAGTTGAAAAACCGGTCGTGGAACTTACCGTGTTCACCTGGAAGAAAGAGTAGCGCATCGCTTGCCAGAAATTATTGACCTGATCGAAAGTAAACAACAGATTAAGCGCAATCGTTATTGACGCGACGAGTATCATCACCGCGTACACTATAAGTTCTTCGCTCTTTAACGCTTTTAAGATATTGCCCGTAAGAATAAGGTAGAATATATTGAAATTTATGCCGAACAAGAACATAAACGCGGCGATAACCATTTCGATATACACGCTGTTATAATAAGCAATACTGCCGTCGTGCACGCCGAATCCGCCCGTGCCCGCCGTAGAAAATGCGTGCAGAATAGCGTCGTAAACACTCATACCGCCGCATAAAAGCAGCAGGGCTTCCAACAGCGTAAGGGCAACGTAGATGCCGTAAAGTATCCGTGCCGTATGGCGCATTTTACCTACGAGTTTACCCGAAGACGGCCCCGGAGATTCCGCACGGAAAACGTACATAAGCCCCGCGCCGGCATTCGGCAGTACCGCGAGAATAAACACCAGCACACCCATACCGCCAAGCCAGTGGGTAAGTATTCGCCAGAACATCACGGACTTTGACATACCTTCCACGGTATTAAGCACGCTTGCACCCGTCGTGGTAAAGCCCGACGCCGTTTCGAAAAGCGCGTCAGCAAAGCCCGTTATTTCGCCCGAAATCATAAACGGCACGCAACCGACTACTGATAACACTACCCACGCCAGCGCGACTATTACGAAACCTTCTTTTGCGTAAATAGAACCGCCTTTGGTTTTTAACGCCGCAAGCGGCACGCCCAGCGTAAACAGCCCCGCCATAGGTATAAGAAAACTCAAATAAGAATCTTCGTTAAAATAAACGCCTACCAGCAAGGGCGCAAGCATAAGCGTCGCCTCTATCAGCATTGCCTTGCCGAGTATGCTTAAAACTACTTTATAATTCATTTCTTACTTTTTAACGCCCCAGATCTGAAAATATCGGATAACCCGCCTATCTGTTTTAAAGTCGTTGCGACTATTATCTTATCGCCTCTATGAATACACGCGTCCCCTGACGGGAAAATGTATTCCCCGTCTCTGACTATACCGCTTACAAGCACGTCCTTTTTGACTTTAAGTTTAGAAAGCGGCACGGTTTCACTATCGAAATCTTCGCCGACGGTGAACTGCAACGCTTCCACCTTGTCGTGCAGAATATACAGCGCGTCCATATGCCCCACTATTTCCGTCTGCGCGGCACGCACGAACATTATTATACTGTTCGCAATAACGTTTCTGGGTGAAAGCACCGTGTCAAGCCCTAATTTCTTAACCATATCCGACACGGAAGATCTGTCTACTTTGGTAATTACCTTATCTACCGATTTTTGCTGCGCGTAAAGGGAAATTATAACGTTCTCTTCGTCAATACCCGTTAAGGTAATGCACGCGTCGCTGTCTTTTAAGCCTTCTTCGTCCAGAATGCTCTGATCCGTTCCGTCGCCGCATAACACGGTCGCGCCGGTAAGTTCCGCCGCAAGTTCTTCGCACCGCGCCGCGTCCGATTCCAGAATCTTTACCGAAACGCCTTCGTCAAGCAGCCCTTTCGCCAAATAGTAGCCTATTTTGCCGCCGCCGACTATAAACACGGATTTGGCGCGCGGCTTGAATATTCGGAGTTTTTTACAGAACGCCGCAAGTTCGCTTTCCGTGGCTATTATATACACGGCGTCGCCCGATTCTATTACGAAATCACCGCGGGGAATAAACACCTTTTCCCCTCGCCGTATCATACAGAACAGCAACTTGTAGCCGTATTCCACCGAAATCTGTTTAAGCGATTTGCCTATTATAGGGTTTCCGCCGCTTATGTCGAATTCCACCATCAGCGCTTTGCCGCCGGCAAAACTGTCCACGCTCTTTGCGGACGGGAATTTCAATACCTGCGCTATTTCCACTGCGGTCTGCAATTCGGGATTGAACGCAAGGTCAAGTTCCAGATATTCCCGCATATTGTCTATTTCTGCAAACAGTTGCGGATCTCTCACCCTTGCTATGGTCTTTTTTACGCCGAGTTTTTTAGCCAGCACGCAACACAGAATATTCAGTTCGTCGCGAGAAGTACAGGATATTAAAAAATCCGCACCGTCCGCACCTGCGTCCAGCAACACGCTGCGTTCCAACCCGCCGCCGACTATCCCGTTTGCGTCGTAATGGTTGACTACAAAGTCAACTCTGCTTTCTTCTTTATCCACGACCACTACGTCGTGTCCTTCCTTAACGAAATTTTCAATTAAGGTTGCGCCGACTTTTCCGGCGCCTACTACGATAATTTTCATATAGTATTATAATAAGCGTTTTTTTATA
>JAFZYZ010000100.1 GCA_017615975.1 Clostridia bacterium
AATTTCGCCGCGCCGAGTTTTATTTTTCTTTTATTTTTCTATAGTGTACTTATAAAGCGAAGACTTGGGCACGCCGCGTTCCTTTGCCACGCGCTTTAACGCTTCCTTTTTATCCATACCGCCGTTTATATACATCTTTATATGTTCTTCTTCCGAAAGATTAGCGTATTCGGCGTTTTTCGCCGCGCCTTCCACTATCAACACGTATTCGCCTTTCGGTTCTTGCCCGTACCCGTCTTTCAGATTAAAGAACTCCGCCCGTTCGTGGATTTTGGTTATCTCTTTTACCGCCGCGGCGTTCCGTGCGCCCAAAACGGAATAAAGCGTTTCCGCGTCTTTCTTTACGTCGTGCGGGGCGGAATAAAAGATAAGCGTTGCCGAAACGTTTTTGTATTCATTTAAAAGACTTTCCCTGTCGCTTTTCTTTTCGGGCAGAAAACCTAAAAACAAAAACCTGTCCGCATTAAAGCCCGAAAGTATAAGCGCGGAAAGGGCTGCGTTCGCCCCGGGAATAACGGTAAATTCCAAGCCGTTTTCTTTCAGCGCTTGAACCAAAATATTGCCGGGGTCTGAAATGACGGGCATGCCCGCGTCCGAAATTACCGCGATATTCTTGCCGTTTTTAAGTTTTTCTATAATCTTCTCACACTCTTCTTTTTCGTTGAACTTATGATAGGAAAAAAGCGGCTTTTTTATGCCGTAAGCGGATAAAAGAGTTAAAGAGTGCCGCGTATCTTCGCACGCTATTTCGTCAACCATAGACAGCGTTTCCACAGCCCTATAAGATATATCTTTTAAGTTGCCTATCGGCGTCGCTATAAAATAAAGCATATTGCACCTTGTTAATTATATATAATTCCGGAGAGTTTAAGCCCGCTTTTGCCGCCTTTTACCCCTTCGATAAGTATAAGGTAGGGGGCTTTGCCCTTTGCCGCAACGGGCGTAAGCCTTTTGGGTTCTATATTGTACGCTTTCATCAGAAACACCGCGTCCGCAAGCCTGTCCGCACGGTGAACCATACAAAACCTGCCGCCGAATTTAAGCCCCTTTGCCGCGGCGGCGATAAGTTCTTCTAATTTAAGCGAAAGTTCGGTTCTGCAAACGGCTACGCTTTCGTTTTTATCCACTTCCCCCGAACCGCTTTTAGAATACGGCGGATTAGAGACTATTAACGAAAATTTACCGTAAAACTCCTTGGGTAAGTCCTGAATCCTGCCTAACACCGCGCTAAATTCGCCCGCTTTGCCGTTTAAGGCAATATTCTCTTCACAAAGATCGAAAAGCGGCTTTTGCAGTTCGAAAAAAGTAATCGAAGAAATCTTGTCGGGATTAAGCGCGTAAAGATTAAAGCCGACGACCCCGCACCCCGCGCAAAAATCCGCCGCGACATCCCCCGCCTTAACCGCCGCGAATTTGGACAAAAGGATAGCGTCCGAAGTAAAGGTGTAAAGTTCGTCGTCCTGAACTATTTTGATTTTATCGCTTAAAAATTCCGTTCGTTTCATTTTAACGCTTAATAAAAATTCAAGGCGCGAAAAACTTTCGCGCCTTGACCTTTTTTCGCAAGTTATTCTTCCGAAATCGCCTCTACGGGGCAGCCCGCAGCGCACGCGCCGCAACTTACGCACTGTTCGGGATCGATATTGTACTGCGTATCGCCCTGACTTATCGCGCCGACGGGACAGGTATCCGCACACGCCCCGCAAGAAATGCAAGCATCGCTTATTTTGTATGCCATTTTATTTACCTCCGATAAAATTCTGTTAATTATTGTAGCACAATTTTTACTCTTTTGCAATACCGTACGAAAACTTTTCGACTTTTTTATCGCTTTTTACTCTTCGAACTTTTCGTCCTCTTCTTCCGCGGCGTTCGCTGTGCAGTCGGCGCAGTTTTTGCGCTGGAATTCCAACTCTTTTACGGCGAAATCTTTATACACTTCGCTGCCGTCGGGCTTTGAAATTTTCACTTTGGAAATCATTTTAAGCATATCGTTGGAAACGAC
>JAFZYZ010000101.1 GCA_017615975.1 Clostridia bacterium
GAATAGTAACATCACCTTCATACTTATCAGTGTCTCCTAAAGGAATTACACAAACAGTACTGTCATCTTCAATCTCATATCGTATTCCACCAGATATGAAACTCTCTCTGGCTACAGAACACATTGTTGATGATAAAAAAGCAAGCGCAAATAATAAAGACTTTCTTTTCATAATTCAATATACAGTTGTGATGATAAACAAAAAAATTAGTTCTTGTATTATAGGTTGCCGGCGTTTGGAATAAGTATTTCTTTTCAGTGCTGAGACCTTATTCAAAATAAACATCTCATAATATGAAGAAGGCAGTTTAGACTTGATTTTTGATTTATAAGCACGGACCGTAGTGTTTGTTACAAAAAGAAGAGAAGCTATAGAATCTTCTGATATCTCTAATGATGACAAGATGCAGACCAAACATTCCCTATTACTCAAAAACGAAGCTAAAGCATTAATAATCACATCATATTGTGATGCCAGATTGTCAATAATGGAATTAGACTCTGAAGGAGTATAAATATATAGTTTATTTCTTAACTATTATAGGCACAACAACCACAAGGAGGAGTATATGTCCCACATCCTCCCTTACAAGCACAATCCTCTGCTAAAGCAATTTGACCTAATGGGCAAAAAATAATATTACTATTAATGGCATGTAAAATTTTTTCTCTTAATTGAATATCTAATACAAACATTTAGATTATGCTCCATTTGTTTAATAAATTTTCTACTTAAAAGTATATTTTATAAAACAACTTTTGTCAAGCATTTTAAATTAATACATTTAAAAAAGATAACTGTCTTCTATTAGGATAATAATCAATTAATCTTTTATCAATTTCTTCTTGCGTAATCATATCCCCATTTGTCACTATATACTTTACTTTATAACCCTCATCCCTAAATGCTCGACCTATAAGAATACAGACTATTTTTTTGCAAAACATTCAAGGGATATACACCAAATTTTACCAACCATTCTTTCCAACCCGTAGTTATTGTTTGTCCATTTTCTTAGGCGTATTTCTTTAAGTCTTCATAGATTTTGCATTTTATATAATAATTAATAAGCCGCCCGTCCTTTCTCTATCTTGCCATAATACACCTCTTATTTATTTGTTTAACATGTTATCAGTTTTTTTGCAATATTTTTATTGAATTATGTTGGAAATAAAGAAAAATGGTGCGGAGACGGGATTTGAACCCCCATTTTACGGCAATTTCTTATTTTAAGCCTTAATATTAAAAAACAGACTCACCCTAAAAAACACTAGATTTTGTCTAACTTTTTTGATGCTAATTAGATACCCTTAATAGGTTCAAATCCCAGCACCGCACACTTTTTAACCCACTCTACGACATATGTGAGTAGGGTGTTTTTTTGGGTTTTTTGGACATAAAAAAAGACCCTTGAAATTCAAGGGTATCAAAAATCGCTAGTTTTTGCCTTAAAATATGCAAAAATGGGTCGAAACGTCAAAAGACTTTTCGACCCACTGCTTTGGTCGGAGTGACGGGATTTGAACCCATGACCTCTTGGTCCCGAACCAAGCGCGCTACCAACTGCGCTACACCCCGCCTCGTCGTCGCACCGCCTCTTAGCTCGAAACGAGATAAATCTCATTTCTTCGCCTTATGGCGGGCTCCTCCTCTACGATAAAAATCTACGATAAAAATCTACGATAAAAATCTTTGCAAGCAAATCTTTTTTGGGGGCTCCGTTTTGTCTTTTGCTCCACCTTTTCAGAAATATTATATCCCTGAACTTGCCGTGCTTGTATATAATAACATCTTTATAGCGAAAAAGCAAGGTTTTAAACCCTACTTTTTCGCTAATATTTTTAATATCCCGTTAAATTCTGTTAACGCCCGTCTTGATTGCCGCCGCTTTTACCGCAGCCGCTACCGCCGGCGCAACCCGCTTATCGAACGGCGCGGGAATTATATAGTCGGGCGTAAGTTCCTCGTCGGAAATTAAACCCGCTATAGCCGTTGCCGCCGCGATATTCATTTCGTCGTTTATATCGGTCGCTCTGCAATCCAATGCGCCGCGGAAAATCCCAGGGAACGCCAGAACGTTGTTTATCTGGTTGGGAAAATCGCTTCTGCCCGTACCGACTACTGCCGCTCCGGCAGCCTTCGCCTCTTCCGGCATAATCTCCGGAACGGGGTTCGCCATAGCCATAACTATCGGATTTTTATTCATAGTCTTAACCATTTCTTGCGTTAAAACTCCGGGGCTTGAAACGCCGACGAAAATATCCGCGCCCTTAACAGCGTCCGCCAAACTGCCGCGTTTACCCGTTTTATTGGTCCATTCGGCAATCTTTTCCTTTTCTGGATTCATACGCTCGGTTCTGCCCTTATAGATGATACCCGTTCTATCGCACATAACGATATCTTTAGCACCCATAGCGATCATAAGTTTTGCAATCGCTTCGCCCGCAGCGCCTGCGCCCGAGAATACGATGGAAACGTCTTCCCACTTTTTGCCGACTATTTTAAGTGCGTTGATGGTCGCCGCAACGCAAACCACCGCCGTACCGTGCTGGTCGTCGTGGAATATCGGAATATCCACCGACGGATCGTCTTTAAGTCTTTGTTCTATCTCGAAACAACGCGGTGCGGAAATATCTTCGAGATTTACCCCGCCGAAACTGCCCGCTAAAAGTTTTACGGTATTCACTATTTCGTCAACGTCTTTACTCCTTATACAAAGCGGAATAGCGTCCACGTTTCCGAACGTCTTAAATAACGCGCACTTGCCTTCCATAACGGGCATACCCGCTTCAGGCCCGATATCTCCGAGTCCCAAAACCGCCGTGCCGTCGGTAATAACGGCAACGAGATTACCGCGCCCCGTAAGTTCGAACGACTTGTCGTAATCTTTATTGATTACAAGACAAGGCTCGGCAACGCCGGGAGTGTAAGCCAAGGACAAGTCCTGCTTGTTTTCGATTTTAACCTTGGGAACGACTTCTAATTTGCCTTTAAGTTTGGCGTGAAGTTTCAAAGATTCTTCCGCATAGTTCATAAATGTATTACTCCTTGATTTAGATTGATTTTATTTTTGCGCGCCGATAAACGCGTCGTAAATTGCCCTGATACACTTTTCGTAATCGGCGTTTGCCACCCCGATTATTATATTAAGTTCGCTTGAACCTTGGTCTATCATAGTTATATTTATTCCCGCTTTCGCAAGCGCGGTGAAAAGCGTTGCCGCCGTGCCGCGCCGTCTTGCCATACCGTGTCCCACGGTCGCTATCAGCGAGATGTTTTCTATAACGTGAACGTAATCGGGGCTGACGTTTTCACGTATTTCGTTGACTATGTCCGTAAGCACCCCGTTTTGGAGTTGCTCCGATTCCAAAACGATAGACAGCGTATCTATCCCCGACGGAACGTGTTCTATGCAAAGTCCGTGGTGTTCTATTACCGAAAGCACGCGGCGTACAAACCCCACTTCGGAATTCATCATAGATTTTTCGATAAATATAACCGTGAAATTCTTTTTGCCCGCTATACCCGTTATAACGTCGTCCCCTACCGCCTTATACTGTTCGTTGGGAACTATCATAGTGCCGGCGTCTTCGGGTTTAAAAGTGTTCTTGATATTGATGGGAATTTTCCCTTTCATTACCGGGAAAATGGCTTCGGCGTGCAATACCGACGCGCCCATATACGAAAGTTCGCGCAGTTCCTTATAGGTTATCTGTCTTATGGTTTTGGCTTCGGGAACTATTCTCGGATCGCAAACCAAAAAGCCGCTTACGTCCGTCCAGTTCTCGTAAAGGTCCGCGGACACGCCGCGCGCTATAACAGAACCCGTTATATCGCTGCCGCCGCGGCTGAAAGTTTTTACCTTACCTTCGTAATCTCTGCCGTAAAATCCTGGAATTACCGCTTTTTCCACCTTTTTAAGGCGGGTTTTTACTTTGTCGTCGGTATATTCGTCGTTAAGCCTGCCGTGGCTGTCGAACCGTATCATATCTTCGGCATCCACGAACTCGAACCCCAGATATTCCGCAACAAGTCTCGCCGCAAGGTATTCCCCGCGGGAAGCGGTAAAGTCAGCACTTTTTTTCTCCGTTATTTCGGCTTCCGTTCTGTCTAAAATTTCGTCGAAATTCAACGACAACCCAAGGTCTTTGACAATCCCTAAAAACCTTTCGCGTATAAGCGCGAAACGCGCTTTGCAGTTGCCCTTTTCTTCAAGGTCGCGATAGCAGGCGTAAAGCGTATCGGTTATCTTTATATCGTCCTTATTTCGCTTGCCGGGTGCGGAAACCACTATGTACTTACGGGCAGCGTCCGCGCCTATGATGTCTTTGATTTTTCTTATTGCCGCCGCGTCCGCCATAGACGTGCCGCCGAATTTACATACTTTCAACATTTTACACCTTTATATCTATCTGATTTTTTTGCCTTCCAAATAATACCGTTTTTCCACACCCATACCCATAGAAAACGTTTTTCTGGGCAGCGAACCGCTTTCCGAAACGTACCTGAACAGGTCGCTTTTATTAAGGGTATCGGGCATAACGCCCACAGCGGTAGAATCGGCTTTTACAAGTTTAAGAAGATTATCTTCCCCGTGGATATAGTCCACCGTGCCGCCGTAAATTTCCGTATATTGCTTTATAAACCCGTCGATTGCCGATATAACTTCCGGTAGCGCAGCGTTTCCTTCAACTTCCGTTTCAGAATCGCCGTCCGCCACCGTGTAATGCCCGCAAGTTGCGGCTTTCAGTTCTTTTATGAACTTCGCCCTATTAACGCCGCTTACGAAACGGTAAATAGGTTCAAAATATATGCCTTCGTCGTAAATATTGTTAAACTCCGCAAGCGCGAACCGCGCGGGATGAGTTCTTCTCTCTTCTTCGGAAACAGTCTCTTTTACCCTGTTCCAGTGCGCCTTCGCAGTCGCAAGCGAGTGATTGCCGTCGCCCACCGCAAACGCGAACCTGTCGCACGCTCCGTATTTTGCCGTCAGGCGTTGTTCGTCCAAAAGCGCGGAAAATTTTTCCGCAAGATTTTCCGTTTCGGGCACGAAGTAGCCTTCTACCCTGCCGCCGCCCATATTCAAAGTAAAGTCGTAGAGTTTTATAAATTCCGACTTTTTTTCGTAAAGTTTTTCGGTGATTTCGCGGCGTTCGTCGTCGAAAAGTATCATAATGTGCGGAAATTCCACCGCAGCGTTTTCGCGTATTTTAAGGCGGGGCGGAATCCGTTCTTCTATAGTGCCTTCGGTGGCGCGTACAAGATTTTTCGCACCCTTTTTATAGTCGTATTTCTCCAAATCCACGCACGCGACAAGCCCTATGCGCCGTTTAACGAAGGGCGTTTCGCGCACGGTCAGGATATACCCGCGCGGCAAAGATTTGAACACTCCGCCGCTTAAATACTCCCGTATGTTGGCGTTTATTGCCCTTATCCTGCCTTCCGCATTGTCGTTTAAATATATCTCTGGCAGCGTGAGTTTAAGAGTGGATTTTGCGTTCCCCACGAAAGCCGTAAGTTTATCCCAGTAATCCTTTTCGCTGGTAAACTGGTCGCACGCAACGCACGCCCACTTTTCCATATCAACGCCTTCGGGAATTAAAATCTCCGCAGGATATAAGCCCGTCTCCGTCATAATTTCACCTTAAATATTGATAACCACTACCGTAAGCACGGCAACGAACAGCGCAAGCGCGCCTATCCCTATATTGCGCCACACCGTTTTTGCCTTATTTTCACCGCTTTCAAACTGATTGCCGTTATATTTTTCGTTATCCATAATATCTCCTTATTTTCTCGCACTTTCAAGTTCTTGCCAGTAGTACTTGTTAAGCGTTTTCTTAAGCGTTGCAAAATCGGCATAGCGCGAAATTCTGCCCGCCCTTGCTATGGAAATAATGCCCGTTTCTTCCGAAACTATCAAAGAGACAACGTCTATCGTTTCGGTAATGCCTATGCCGGCGCGATGGCGCGTGCCCAGATCTTTCGGAATATTGTCAAGATTCTGCGAAAGGGGTAAAAAGCAACCCGCCGCCACTATCTTGGTATCGGTTATTATCATTGCCCCGTCGTGAAGCGGCGTCTTGGGGAAAAACACGCTCTCTATAAGTTCGCTTGAAATATCCGCTTCGAGTTTAACGCCGCTGTCTATTATCTGCGAAGGAATATTCCCCGTTGACAGAACTATGATTGCGCCCGTATCGCTCTTCGACATATTCTGAAGGGCTTTTATAATTTCGGAAATACAGTGTTCCACCTTTTCTTCGTCATAACTTCTGCCGCCAGCGTGCTTAACGTCCGCAAGTTTCATATTCATATGCGCCCAGATTATACGCTTTAATTCCACCGAATACAAAACGATAAGAATTACAAGATATATGGCGGGAATAACCAGATATATGGCGCTATCCATATTGCTTAAAGATATTATGCCCGCGCCGAGTATCATAGAAAGTACGAATATTACGACAAGCCCGCCCGACTTGTTATCAAGCAGAAATCTTATCATATAAAAATACAGCACGGCAAAAACCACCACGCTTACCGAAAGCGCGACTATAACTTCCGCCGAAGAAGTAAATTCCGTCCAGAAATCCGATAATTTTTGAGCGATATTCATTTTTTCCACCTTAAACCGACGGCGTTATTCCGTCATGATTTTAAATATATTTATCCACATCAAATCGTCCGCGTTCATCTTGCCGCTTTTTACGGCGTAATCCGCGTCCGACAATCTATCAACGGCATTTTTAAGCGCACGCACTTTAAAACTTGCCGCCTGTTCCCTTGCTTTTTTTACGGCGAATTCCTTTATTCCCAAAAGCGCCGCCGTATCCGCGTCCTTTTTGTCGCTTATCGCGACGAACAAAAGCCGCCTGAAATAATTATACACCGAGGCAATAATTTTCGCTTCCGTATCGCCTTTAGACAGCATATCTTCTATAACCCGTATCGCTGAATCGAACTTCTTCTTCGCGATATGGTCGGTCATTTCATAGATTTTGTATTCCGCGTCGCGATAGACTAATAAATCGACAGCCTGTTCGGTTATTTCGCCGTTTTCGCCCGCGTAAGATATGAGTTTTTCCGTTTCGTTCTTAACCCGCTTCATATCGGAAAGGCAATATTCGGCAATAGTTCTGCATAATGCGTCCGAAACCTTAACCTTCGCCGCGTTAGCCGTGCCCTTTATCCATCTCATAATAAGCGGAATTTCCGCCGCCCCGCACGACACCGTGCATACGGTCGGGAATTTCTTAAACGCTTCGTGCGGCTTTTCGTTGACGACGACGAGAACTGAACCTTTTACGGGGTTTTCCAAAAACTCCTTAAACCCGCCGCGCAATGCGTCCGCCTTGGGGTAAAACTCCTTTATAACCGTCATACGGTAATTGGAAAAGAACGGTACTGCCGTCAGCGAAGATAACGCTTGGTTAAAATCGAAACCCGCCCCGTCAAACACCGCGACATTTAAAGTCGGCTCTTTAACCAGCGTGCCTTTTAGCGCTTCGAGTGCGAGTTCGCGAAAATACGCGTCTTCCCCTTCCAAAATATAAACGGAAAAAACTTCCTTGTTTTCCAGACTTTTTTTTAGTTCGGTAAACTGCAAAATTCCGTCGGGTACGGCTTTACCTTACCCCGCTCCTTGTTTTTAGGGGCGTTTTACGGTACTTAACAGCCGCCTTTTGCGGTTATTCCCGCAAGCACCCTTTTACATTTTAGCATTTTTTCCCTTGCTTTGCAACCGATAAGCAAGTTAAGAATTTATATTTTTTTATTATTTTAACCCTTTATCCCAAAGTAAGATTAAGATTTCCGAACGTTTCGCCGTCCGAGTATCCGTATTCCGCCCTGAAACTCACCATCCGCTTTGGCGCGTACGCCCTTTGTATGCCGCCGTGGCAATCAAAACATACGGCGGTGTGCACTGCCGCGTTTAACCCGTCGTACCCTAATCCGTTAAACCGCGCTAATATCGCCGTAGTACGGCCGTTCACCGTACACAACAGACACTTACCGTCCAGCGCAAACTTACAGTTCCCGTTTCCGAAATAAAACTCATCCCCGTCCGACATATTAACCGCTTTAAGTCCCTTAAACGCCGCGGACACGGCGGCTTCCGCATCTTCGTCCCTTTCGCCGCAATAATACAGCCTTTCGATATTTATAACACCGTTAAGCCTGTTTACCACCGCCGGAAGTTCAAAGATTTGTTCCTGCTTCAATAAGACTACCGAAACGCTTTTCCCATCAGCGCGGGCGGTCGCGCCGCTTAAACGGTACTGTGAAAAAGTACGGTAAGACATATCGCTTATCACCAACACGTTCTGTTCGCCCGCCGTCATAAATACCGCCGAGAGATTTTCCGAACCGATAACCGTTGCGTAAACCTTTTTCGCATTGCTTATATTAAGTGCAACCGTTCCGATTATACAGACGACGATAAGTGCCGCCGCTACGGAAGTTTTTACAATTGTACGGAAATTTATAAGCCCGCCCGAAACGATTATCGCACCGTAGTACGCCGCGGAAAACGCGCCGAGTGTAAACCCGCCTATTAAAAGCGTCTTAAAACTCAACGCCCTAACGATAAAATTCAGACCTACAAGAGCGTATTCGGGCAAAAACAAACACACCGCGGGCGCAAAAAACAGCGAAAGCGCGGTGCATATGATAAGTGCGATAAATATTATACCAGCAAGAGGAATAAACAGCATGTTTACGATTAGAGAAAGTGCCGCAAATTCCCCGAAAGCGTAAAGCAGCACGGGGATTCCGCCCACTTCCGCAAGAAAGGAAACCGTAAGCGCCGCGGCGAGTTTGTCAGGTAAAAATTTGAGTGCTTTTTTAAGCGGATTATACAGCACTATTACCGTTGCCACTATTGAAAAGGACATCTGAAAGCCTACGCAGAAAAGTTGCACGGGCGAAAATATCAAAATGCATAACGCGGCGGCACAAACGGCGGAAATTCCGTCGTATTTAAGCCCGAAAAGCCGCGCGATATTAAGAAAGAAGAACATAATCACCGCGCGCACCGAAGACGCCGAAAATCCGCACACGCCCGAATAAAAGATACAGATTGAAAGAGCGATTATAAACGCCACCGCCCTATTGACTTTCAGTTTTGACAACATAAAGTAAATCGCCGTTGCCAAAAAGCCGATATGCAGCCCCGACACGGCGAAAATATGCGCCACGCCGACAGAGCGGTAAGCATTTACCGTTTCTTCGGTCATATAGTCGGAATTACCCGTAAGCATTGCGTACGCCACGGAGAACTCTTCTTCGCTAAGCCCCGATTGCAGCGCGTTCTTTATAGCGGTATTGCAAGTCTGAAACAGCGTAGGATTGCTACCTGTGATAGAAATATCCGACGAATTTACTTCGCACGAGTACTTTACCTTACCTAAAAGCGCGCTTGACGCAAATTTGCCGTTATAGATAAGCGTACGGTCGCGCACCACGGCTGTAAATTTCAACTCAGCGCCGGGCACGTAAGCGTTTTCACCGTACACCGTCGCTAAAAGATTATAATAACTCTTGCCCGTTATCGCGCCGGAAAAATGCAAGTCGGTAAGTAAAACGAGAGTGTAATTTTCGTTTTCGCTTATTTCACTTACCCTGCCCGAAATATTTAGCGTATGCCCACCCAAATCAGCCTTTTCATAACCTTCTGCGGCTCTGTAAAAGCCTACTCCGCCGATAGCCGCGCATAAAATAAACACGAAAAGGCAAAGTGCCCTGCCCGCGCCCTTAAAGTTTGCCGAAGAGAAAAAGGTGAAAACCACAAAAAGAAAAATCGCCGTAATAGCGGACAGTACCGCGCCCCAAACGGCGTGCAATAAAATACAGTAAGAAAATATTATTCCCGAAACGACGCCGACAATCGCAAACGCCGCAGGTCTGAAATTTATCAATCTTTTCATCTTAAGTATTCCACAGTTTACTGATAAAATATAAAACAAAATGATAAAAAAGTCAACTTTTATCTTGCAATCGGTAATTTTTTCTGCTAAAATGATTATACTAAAAACGTTTTGAAATTCTTTTATAGCATATTCAAAACACACAGCCTTCGCGGTGCGATAGAAAAGGTCAAAAAAATCCACAAATTTATTTTATAAGAAACCGTGATTTTGCCGTAGAGCGGGGCTTTCCGCCCGTGTACTACGGACATTTTTCAGGAAAGATGCAGAAACGGCAATAACGGTATTCGCCCGTAGTCAATCGGGTTATATTTTCCTTTTCGTCGGCCGATGCAGGCTATTTTTTTTACTATGATGATTTTCGCTTGCAAAAACTTAATGTTTATGATAAAATAATC
>JAFZYZ010000102.1 GCA_017615975.1 Clostridia bacterium
GGAATATATTTTGCCCTGCCTATCTTTTCGCGCACGGGCAGATTGATTATATCGCCGTATTCCGCACCCTTTTCAAGCGCTTCGCCAGAAAGTCTGTGGAAATCGTAAATCAGTTTAAGTATTTTATACTGCTTTTCGGGCGAAGTAAAGGTATCTACTTCGTGGAAAGCGTTCTGGTGCAGATAGTCTTCCCTTATTGACTTAGCCGTTTCAAGCGTTAAACGGTCTTTATAAGAAAGCGCGTCCGCCCCGACAAGCCTTACTATTTCGTCGAGTTCCGCTTCTTCCTGCAATACGCTCATTGCAAAAGAACGCATACGCGTAAAGTCTTCCGACACGTTCTGATTGTACCAGTCGGCAAGCTTGTCCGCATACAGAGAATAACTTATAAGCCAGTCTATCGCGGGGAAATGCCGCTTGTACGCGAGTGCCGAAGAAAGCCCCCAGAACACTTTGACTATTCTAAGCGTCGCCTGCGAAACGGGTTCGCTTAAATCCCCGCCCTGCGGAGACACCGCGCCGATTGCCGACACCGAACCTACCCTTTCACCGCTGCAAAGCGTGTTGACCATACCTGCGCGTTCGTAGAATTCCGCAAGCCTTGACGAAAGATAAGCGGGATAACCTTCTTCGCCGGGCATTTCTTCTAATCTGCCACTCATTTCGCGCAGCGCTTCCGCCCAGCGCGAAGTGGAGTCCGCCATTATAGCCACGTTATAACCCATATCTCTGAAATATTCCGCAATCGTGATGCCCGTGTAAATAGACGCTTCACGCGCGGCGACGGGCATATCAGAAGTGTTTGCTATAAGAACCGTTCTTTTCATAAGCGGTTCGCCCGATTTCGGATCTTTAAGTTCGGGGAATTCGTTCAAAACGTCAGTCATTTCGTTGCCGCGTTCCCCGCAGCCGACGTAAACTATAATATCCGCGTCAGCCCACTTTGCAAGTTGGTGCTGAACGACCGTTTTTCCGCTGCCGAAAGGTCCGGGGACTGCCGCAACGCCGCCCTTTGCTATCGGGAAAAGCGTGTCTATAACCCTTTGCCCCGTTATCATAGGCATATACGGATTGATTTTGGATTTATACGGTCTGCCGCGACGCACAGGCCAACGGGTAAGCATACAAACTTCCTTATCGCCCTGTTCCGTCTCTATTACGGCAATAGTCTGCGTTATATTGTAATTACCCGAAGTTATTTTTTTAACCGTGCCTTCTATTCCGAACGGCACCATTATTTTATGGCTGACGATTGTAGTTTCCTGCACGCTGCCTAAAATATCGCCTGCGGAAACTTTATCGCCCGCCTTTACTTCCGCCTTAAACTCCCACAGTTTTTCACGGTCGATATTGTTTACCTGTATGCCCCTGCCTATTCTGTCGCCGTACTTTTCGTAAACCTTATTTAAAGGTCTCTGAATACCGTCGAATATACTTTCTATAAGCCCAGGGCCTAAATCGACGGAAAGAGGTGCGTATGTGGATTCCACCGTGTCGCCAACGCCAAGTCCGCTCGTCTCTTCATACACCTGAATAGACGCCTTGTCGCCGCGGAGTTCGATTATTTCGCCTATAAGTTTTTTGTCGCTTACTTTAACCACGTCGAACAGTTTGCTGTCCGCCATATTTTCCGCTACGATAAGCGGACCTGAAACTTTTATTATTCTACCTTGCATAACTCACTTCCTATTTTCAGTTTGCGGTAAAGATATTTATACCGAGTGCCTTTTCCATAGCACTTTCAAGATTCTTTTCGCCGTACCCGTTGCTGCCCGACTTTGACGGGATAGACACTATAACGGGATAACTCTGCGCCGTGTATTTTCTGATTTTATCGTCGATAGCGGCGGCAAAGTCGTCGGTAATAAAAATTATTTTATAAGTTTTGGCAATTTTTGAAAGCGTTTTTTCCGCTTCTTCGGCAGTTGACACCGAAAACGGTTCTACGCCGACCGCCTTGAATACGAGTATGCTTTCGCCGTCCCCGATAATCGCCGTTTTACCCTTCATAGCGTTCCCTTAACCTATCTGAAATCTCTTCGCGCGAAAGCCCGCCCGAATGCCCGACCAGCACTATACGCGCGTTGGCTATATCCGCAAATTTATAAAAACAGTATCTTATAAACGGAATAAAGCCTTGCGAATCGTATCTGTGTTTCTTTATGATTTTTACGGCAAACCCGTCGCTCAGTTTTTCAAATTCTTTAAACCCCGTGCCGTTCTCTATGCCTAAAAGCGCCGCAAACACTTCGTCCTTATATTCGGTAAACCTGAACTGTTCGCGTATCGTGTCGAAATCGGCTTCGCATAACGCTTTAAGCGCACGTTCTTTTACGTTGCCTAAATGGACGAACTGTTTTTCCGCCCGTTCGTAATTGCGGGTACGCAGCGCAATGCCGATATTTATTAAATCGGCTTTGGCGCAAAGCACGCGTTTTAAGGTTGAATCTTTTATTTTAAGCGCAAAGAGTTCGTCGTATAACGCTTTAGTGAACAACCCGTTTATATACAGCCCGCTAGGCGTACCTTCCACAAACGCCTTGTCCGCGTTAAAAAGCGCCGCCGCCATATGTTTCGGAAAAGATAAATACGCGTCGGTAAAGATTTTTTCCCTTAATTCCTTAATATCTAACAGCCCGCAAGCGGACGGTTCGGATTCGGTTTTAAGATATTTTTCCTTTATAAGCGCTTCGGCGTTCCTGAAATCGTACGGGTATAAAAAGAACTTGGCTATTTTATCGTCGGGTGCGGTTTCTTTTATAAACGCTAAAAGCCGCGCCGTTTCCGTATCGGACACGGCGTCAATCCCCGCACGGGATATATCTCCCGTACCGAAGCCGACTTCAGATAAAATCTTCAACGCGTCGTCCGCCGTACCTTCCACCATTCTTTTAAGCCTGTCTTCGCCTAAAAGGGTTTTTTCCATAACGACGGCTCTCGCACTCGAATACAAAACGCTTGCCATATATCACCCGAATATTTCTTTTGCTAAAAGAGAGGCGGTTTTTTCCTTTTCCGCC
>JAFZYZ010000103.1 GCA_017615975.1 Clostridia bacterium
GAACGCGAAAAACGCAACGAAATCGATATAATACATTATCGGGATAACCAAAGCCGCCAAAAGGGTATATTTATCGGCAAAATCTATTTCCAACAAAAAATCTATGGCAAGCGTTATAAGAATAAGGTTAAAGGCAACTATCGCCGCGGTTAAAATCCCGTCTGCCGAAAGAATTTTTTTACTCAATTTATTCTTTGCCGAAAAATAAACGACGGCAAACGCAATAAGCGGCAGGGCTGAAACAGCCGCAAGCGCTATAATAAGCGGGGAAGAATAAACGCCCGAAAAAACAGGGTATAACAGACAACACTCCGCAATAACTAACATAAACACCAGAAAATAAGCGGCAAAATTAACTTTGTTTATAAGCGTTTCGCCAAGCGATTTAGCCGAATCCTTGGAAGATATCTTTATAACGTAGCCTTCTTTCTGTGCTTTTAGCGTTAAATCGCCGTAATCTATTCTGCCGTTATAATTCGACTTGTTAGCGTTATAGTCGGTTTCCGCAATCGTCTCGTTAAACTTCATTACTTCGGGCTTTACGGGATTTTCCGCGTTTTTAGGCGGCAAATCGTCTTTTATTATCGGTTTTAAGGTGTTTTGCGGCGTTTTTTCTTCGTTTTCGTGCTTTACTGCCGCAATCTGAACAAGTCCGTTTAGTATATTTCTGAAATTTATTTCGTGTTCTTCGGGCTTTTCAGCAATATTTTCAGAAATTTCCGAAGGTTTTTCTTGGATTTTCTCGTGTTCTTGATAAACTACGGTTTCGGCAATGGCAGGTTGATAGGGAACGCTTTCTACCGACTGTACGGGTTGTAAATCCATAAGTTTATCTATTATGGAACGGGAATACGTCCAGGACGATAAATTGTCTTTTACCGTCTGTTTGCCCAAATCGGTTATTGCAAAATATTTGCGGCGACCGTCCGAATAATCGTTCCAGTAAGACGAAACGAGTTTTAACGTTTCCAGCCTTTTAAGCGAACTATAAAGCGTCGCCTGATTGATTTTGTATTCGCCCGAACTTTTTTCTTCCACAGAGTCGCTGATTTGCTGGGCGGATTTATCGCCACCGATTAAACAATGCAGAATAATAGTGTCGATATGCCCGCGAATTAAATCACTGCTTATAGCCAGCCGATTTTCCATAATACAAACTCCGACAAATTATTACGATATTATTATACAATAGGAATATAAATTAGTCAATTATTTTTATTTATTACAATTATGTTAGACATAATCGTAAAAATTTTATCGGTTTTTTGCGCAAATTTTATCTGTAGTTTAAAATAATAAAAGTTTTCCGCAAAATTTATAAAAAAAGCCTTGACAATATATTTATCGTCTTTTATAATAAACTTGACGGTAAACTATGCGTAAAACCGTCATTTTACGCATAGTTATGCGTGTCTGATTTTCAATAAAGAATTCCTTGCCCTATTAAAAAATGATGATAAAGCCAGGTGAAAAATGGAAAAAACCTATTTTGAAAAAAGAGAAATCAACTGTATAGAACGTACGAACGGTTTACTTACGGAAATGCCCTATTTTGTCAGAGACTTTTTTATAGGCGTTGAAATGCGTACTTCCCCTTTAACGCGGCTTAATTATGCGTATGATTTGCGGGTGTTTTTTGAATTTTTAGCCTTAAAGGTATTCCGCGGAAAAGCCGTCAAAGATATCGAACTTTCGGATATAGACCTTATCACGGCGTCGGATATCGAATATTTTATGAGTTATTTAAGCCATTACGAAATAAACGGCAAATACGAACGCTGTACCGAAACCGGAAAGGCGAGAAAACTCTCTACCCTGCGCAGTTTTTATAAATATTTCTTCAATAAGAATATGCTTAAAGCCAACGTTGCGGCAAAAGTGGAAATGCCTAAAATTCACGAAAAAGAGATAATTCGTTTAGATTCTAACGAAAAAGTTGATGAAATCGGCGATATGCTGTACGTCGTTGACAGCGGCAGCGGGCTTACCGAACGCCAAAAGAGTTATCACGACGCTACTAAATTAAGGGATACCGCCATAATTACCCTGTTTTTAGGTACGGGCATCCGTATAAGCGAACTCGTCGGACTTAACGTAGAAGATTTTGACTTTAATACAAACAGTTTCGTGGCGACGAGAAAAGGCGGCAACCGCGCCGTACTATACTTTAACGACGAAGTGGCGGCTGCGCTTAACGCTTATATTGCGGAACGAAACGAAAATACCGCTATCCCGAAAGAAGAACGCGCGTTCTTCATCTCCCTACAAAACAAACGCATTTCCACCCGTACAGTACAGGAATTAGTGAAAAAATACGCTAAAATCGTTTCCCCGTTAAAGCATATTACCCCGCATAAATTGCGCAGCACGTTCGGCACTAACCTTTACCGTCAGACGGGCGATATTTACGTCGTCGCCGACTGCTTGGGACATAAAAACGTTGAAACCACTAAAAAGCACTACGCGGCCATCACCGAAGATATAAGGAAAAAAGCCGCTATGTCGCTTGATTTGTCTGGCAGAAAGTAATAGTAAATTAAAAGGGAAAATCTAACGATTTCCCCTTTTTTGTTTTTTCGTTTATCAAACACTTATTTTATAGCGTTAAAAAATTCTTTGATATAGTCCGCATTGAGATCTTCGATCAAGCCTTTATCTGCGTATTCGGCAATTAAAGGATCTATCGGTATCTGTACGGAATTTTTTATGCCGTATTTTTCAGCGACGGATTTAAGATTGCTTTTCCCGAAAATATAATTCTTTTCCCCGCAGGTCGGACATTTGAAATAGGACATATTTTCGGCTATGCCGAGAATCGGAATATTCATCATTTCCGCCATTTTAACCGCCTTTTCCACTATCATTGCAACGAGTTCCTGCGGCGAAGAAACTATAACGATACCGTCGAGCGGCAGGCTTTGGAATACCGTAAGCGCCACGTCCCCCGTTCCGGGCGGCATATCGACGAACATATAATCCACGTCGCCCCACATAACGTCAGTCCAGAACTGCTTGACAGTACCCGCGATAATAGGTCCGCGCCACACTACGGGATCGGAATCGTTTTCAAGCAATAAATTTACCGACATTATTTCCACGCCGTTTTTTGAAACGGCGGGCATTAAAAATTTTCCGTCCGGCGAAAACGCCTTTTCTTTTATCCCGAAAAGTTTAGGAATAGACGGCCCCGTAATATCGGCGTCCAAAATCGCGGCGTTATAGCCCGATTTTTGCACATTTGCGGCAAGCAGAGACGTTATAAGCGATTTGCCTACGCCACCTTTACCGCTTACTACACCTATTACTTTTTTAATATTGCTTTGGTCGTTCTGCTTTTCCTTTTGGATTTGACGCGAAGAGCAGTTTTCCCCGCAAGACGAACAATCGTGCGTACATTCACTCATAAAATTTACTCCTATTCTTAAACAATATATAAAATCGCTACTTTAAGATATAAACTCTGTTCCGTACCGATAAGCGACGCGTGGTCTTTACCCTGCGTTCTGAGTTCTACAAGTTTTGCCTTTACCCCGCTTTCGAATACGCTTTCGTTTATCATATTCAGAAAGCCTTGCACGGTAAGGTGTTGCGAACAAGAACAGGTAATCAGGAATCCGCCGTGATTGACTATTTTAAGCCCCGTGATATTTATATCTTTATACCCTTTAACCGCAGATTTAACCGTATCGGCAGATTTTGTAAAAGCGGGCGGATCTAAAATCACTACGTCGAACTTTCTCTTTTCCGCTTTATATTCACGCAATTTAGAAAAGACGTCCGCACAGACGGTTTCTATATTCTCAAACCCGTTGAGTTCTGCGTTTTGTCTGACATAATTTAATGCGTTTTCGCTAATATCTACCGAAGTAATTTTCGTTGCGCCGTATTTTGCCGCGCACAGCGAAAAACCGCCCACGTTGCAAAAGCAATCAAGCACGGTTTTACCCTTAACGTAGTGTTTTAACTGGTCTCTGTTTTCCTTTTGGTCTAAAAAATAACCGGTCTTCTGCCCGTCAGCCATATCGACGGTAAGTTTTAATCCGTTTTCAAAAATTACGGTTTTGCCGTCCCCTTCGCCCAACAGCCAGCCCTTCGTTTCTTTAAGTCCTTCTTTAAGCCTTACCGGAGAATCGCTGCGTTCGTAGATACCTTTCGGATTAAATATATCTTTAAGCACGCTTACTATAAGGTCTTTTCTTAAATCCATAGCAAGCGATAAAAACTGTACCGACAGGTATTCGCCGTATTTATCGACGATAAGCCCGGACAACGTATCCGATTCCGAAAATACAACCCGATAATTATCGTCGTAGCCTAAATTTTTGCGGTAATCGTTAGCCACAGTAATTCTGCGCATAAAAAAATCGCGATCGATCGTTTCTTCCTTTAACGTTGCCACACGCACTATGATTTTGGACAAATGGTTTATAAACCCTAAACAGACGAATTTGCCGTCGAAAGATTCCACCCTTGCGACGCTACCCTGCTTATCTTTGCCCGTAATTTTAGAAACTTCGTTCGCATATATCCACGGAAAACCGTTTAAAATCTTTTTCTCTTCAGTCTTTTTCAGCACCACGGTATACATACTTTAATTCTAACAAATTCTAAAGAATAAGTCAAATAAACTTGATTTATAAATATATTTATGGTAAAATTATCAAAAGGCTTTGAAGGAGTAATTTGATGAATATCTGGCACGATATTGAAAGTAGCAGAATTTTACCCGAAAAGTTCGTCGCAGTAGTTGAAATAAGCAAAGGTTCTAAACAGAAATACGAAATGGACAAAAAAACGGGGCTTTTGCGGCTGGACAGAATTTTATACACTTCCACCCACTACCCTGCAAACTACGGTTTTATACCGCACACCTTGGCAGCCGATAACGATCCTCTTGACGTGCTTATTCTGTGCTCTGAAAGTCTTATACCTATGAGTCTTGTGGAGTGCTATCCCATCGGCGTTATAGTTATGAACGACGGCGGCGCTGTGGATGAAAAAATAATTTCCATTCCCTTTGCAGATCCGAATTACAACACTTATAAGAGTATTCACGATTTGCCCGCGCATATATTCGACGAAATGAAACATTTCTTTCAGGTATATAAGCAGTTGGAATATAAGGACACTAGCGTTGACGTGGTTGCGGACAAGGACGAGGCGATTAAAATTATATTAAAATCAATGGAAAGTTATAAGAAAAACCTTTACGAACTTACGGCAAAATAAAAAAACAGATCATTTCATTATAAAACCTGCGC
>JAFZYZ010000104.1 GCA_017615975.1 Clostridia bacterium
AAAGTCCGAGCGTTTCAGGAACAGGGTGCCGGAGAAATCCCGGTGAAGGCGACTTTAAGTAAAGTGCTACAGAAAATTACCGCCCCTAAAAAGGGGTATGGTTGAAAAGGCGGGGTAAGAGCCCACCGCTTTTACGGCAACGCAAAAGGCAATGTAAACCCCACCCGACGCAAGATTGACAAACTCTTTCATATAGGGAGTTCCGCCGAAAGAGTTTATTAAAATATCGCTGGGGGATAGCGGAGACGCTATTCGTAGATAAATGTTCGCACTCGACAGAACTCGGCTTACAGGTTCGCTTATAAAGTAAAAATATCCGCGCCGAAAGGTAAAACCTTTCGGCGCGGCTTTTTTCTCCGTCAGCGGATAAAGTTCGTGGATATTCTCGGTTCTTTTTCGGGAAGTCCGATTTTTGCTTTGCCGAGCGCGATACTTTTAATTAAAAACGCGGCGTTTTTAGCGAGAGTGCGCATACATTGCATACCCTCGCCGTCCCGTTCCGCTTCGCCCTTATCTCTGCCGTGGACTATGTTCCAGTACTGACTTGAAACTACGGGCATACCGCTTATGGTAAAATATTTGTTCAGCATATCGAAAGTCGCGCTTGCGCCGCCCCTACGGCATACCGCTACCGACGCGCCGACTTTCATAGTCTTGTCAAAATGCGTACTGTAAAACAGGCGGTCTAAAAAGGAAACCAGCGTGCCGTTTGCAGACGCGAAATACACGGGGCTTGCGACAATAAGTCCGTCGGCTTTTGCAAACTTTTCCGCCGTCTCGTTTACCGCGTCTATAAACGCGCACTTTGCGTGGGTAAAACAAAACCCGCAGCCGATACAGCCCCTTATATCCTTGCCGCCTATCTGAATAATCTCGGTTTCTATCCCGTTTTCGTTAAGCGTTTTTTCTATTTCGTTTAGTGCTGTCGCCGTGTTTCCGTCCCTTTTAGGACTACCGTTTATCAAAAGAACTTTCATTTTCTTATAACATACTTTCTATTTCGTTTGCGGTCATAAGCCCGATTTTGCGGGCTTTCTCTTCGCCGTTTTTAAATAGAATAAGCGTCGGAATAACTTCTATTCCGTACTTTTCGGCAAGCGGAACGTTTTCGTCTATATCAACTTTGCAAACCTTAACCTTGCCCGCGTACTTTTCGGCAATAGCCGAAACGGTTGGGGCAAGCATACGGCAAGGTCCGCACCAGGTCGCCCAGAAATCCACTAAAACGGGCGTTTCCGCTTTTAACACTTCGTTTTCAAAATTATTTACGTTTACTATAACTTCCATTTTTTATCTCCCTGACATATATTGCGTAATTTTTCTTTTTTAATTTTTTTCTTCTTCGTCAACCAAAACCTTTTCCGCCGAAACCGTAATAACCTTGTGGTAGCAGGCGAACATTTCGTCCACCTTTTTCATATCGGGCTTTTTGGTGAACGCCGAAACTATCGGCATAAACAAAAGATCGGTAAGCATAACCAACGCGCCGAGATTTAATGGCGACGCCCAGAACGCGGGCAGCGTAAAGTAGTTTTTAAGCCAGAAGAAATATAAAAGATATAAAAGCATTACGCCCACGCCGTAGATATAACTGAACCACACGGCGGCTTTCGTGGTCTTTTTGGAATACAGCCCGTAAAGGAAAGGTGCAAGGAACGCACCCGCAAGCGCGCCCCAGGAAACCGCCATCATTTGCGCTATAAACCCGAAATTTTCATAATACTGTAAGATAGCGATTACCGCCGATATAACGATAAACACCACTATAAGTCCGCGTATCCATAAAACCTGTTCTTTGTCTGTCATATTCTTTCTGCTGTACGGCTTGATTAAGTCAAGCGTCATAGTAGACGCCGAAGTCATAGAGAGAGAAGATAAGGTGGACATAGACGCGGACAGAACCAAAATTATAACCAGCCCTATAAGTATGGGCGAAAGTTCAGAAAGCATAGCGGGGATTATCGCGTCGTAGCCGTCGGCAGGTTTTCCCGCAAAATACACTCTCGAAAATCCGCCGAGAAAATAGCAGCCGCCTGCGACAAGCACCGCGAATATGGTCGAAATTATCGTGCCTTTAACTATTGCCGATTCGTCTTTAATGGCGTAGAACTTCTGCACCATTTGCGGAAGCCCCCAAGTCCCCAAAGACGTTAAAATAACGACGAAGAACAAGGAAACCACGTCAGGTCCGAAAAAGGACGTAAACACGCCCGCCTGTGAAGACGCCGAGTCTTCCACTTGCGAAAGGCTTGTGAAAATATCGTTCCAACCGCCGTTTGTGAGTATCACGGCGACGATAACGGCGACGATACCGATTACCATTATAATGCCCTGAATAAAGTCGTTGATGGCCGTCGCCATATATCCGCCCGCAATAACGTAGATTGCGGTTAAAACTGACATAATGACTATACACACCCAGAACGGTATGTTAAACGCCATAGCGAAAAGTCTTGAAAGCCCGTTGTATAAGGACGCGGTATATGGAATAAGGAATATAAATATAATGATAGCCGCGGCAATTTTAAGCGCGTTGCTGTCGTAGCGTTTTCCGAAAAAGTCGCTCATAGTGGCGGATTTCAAGTGCCTCGTCATAAGGCGGGTTCTGCGGCCTAAAATCTTCCACGCGAGTAAAGAACCTATAAAGGCGTTTCCAAGCCCTATCCATGTAGCGGCAATACCGAACCTGTGTCCGAACTGCCCCGCGTACCCTACGAATACGACGGCGGAAAAATAGGAAGTTCCGTACGCAAAAGCGGTAAGCCAAGGCCCTACGCTTCTTCCGCCGAGCAAAAATCCGTCGGTAGAGGCGGCTTTCCTGCGGCAGATAAACCCGATTACCACCATCGAGCCGAAAAATACTATAAGTAAAACAATATAAAGCGCTATTTTCATAAATATATCCTTTAATTTAAGAACGGTTTTGTTCGTCGACGATATTGTCGGCGTTATAAGTCTTGCGAAGTAGCGGTTTTTCAATCTTACCCGTTGCGTTCCGCGGCACTTTCGCAAAAATCACTCTTCTCGGCCGCTTGTAGCGGGGCAGAGCCAAACAGAACTCGTCTATTTCTTCCTGCGTGCATTGTTCGCCCGATTTTAATTCTATTATCGCCGCGGGAATTTCGCCAAGCCGCTTATCGGGAAGTCCTATCACCGCCACGTCCTTTATTTTATCGAACTTGCGCATAAAGTTCTCGATTTCCACGGGGTAAAGGTTTTCGCCGCCGCAGACTATAACGTCTTTCTTTCTGTCAACGAGATAAATAAACCCCTCGTCGTCCTGCTTTGCCATATCGCCGGTTAAAAGCCAGTCGCCGCGCATAACTTCCGCAGTCGCCTTTTCGTTGCGGTAGTAGCATTTCATAACGCCCGCGCCCTTTAAGGCAAGTTCGCCCACTTCGCCTTGCTTTACTTCGGTAATGCCGTCTTCTTTGACGATTTTAACCTGCCAGCCGTAGCCCGCAACGCCTATTGCGCCCACCTTTCTTATGTTTTCAACGCCAAGGTGAACCGCACCGGGCCCTATGGATTCGCTTAATCCGTAGTTAGTGTCGTAAGCCTGCCCCGGGAAATAGTCCTGCCAGTGCTTTATTAAACTCTGCGGCACGGGTTGCGCGCCGATATGCATTAAACGGAACTGCTTAACGTGATAGTCCGAAAGTTTTATGCTGCCGTTATCGAGTTTTTCCAGAATATCCTGCGCCCACGGAACTAACAGCCATACTATCGTGCAGCGTTCGTTGGATATGGCTTCCATAATGGTTTCGGGCGTAGTGCCGCGGAGAAGCACCGCTTTACTTGCCGACACTAAACTTCCGAACCAGTGCATTTTCGCGCCCGTGTGGTAAAGGGGCGGAATACAAAGGAACACGTCGTCGCGCGTTTGCCCGTGGTGTTTTTGTTCGACTACCGCCGCGTGGGCAAGCGCCCTTTGCGCGTGCAAAATGGCTTTCGGAAAACCCGTCGTGCCGCTGGAAAAATAGATTGCCGCGTCGTCGTCTATACTTAACGGAATTTCGGGATTGACGGTGGAAAAATTTTTAACCTCTTCGTCGAAGTCCTCGGCAAAAGTGGGGCAGTAGTCGCCGCCCGTGAAGTATAAGTCGACTTTCTGACCGAGGGTGTCCACTATTTCTTCCACCCTGCCTATAAATTCAGGGCCGAAAAACAGCGTGCCTATCTCCGAAAGGTTAGCGCAGTAGAGTATTTCTTCCGCGGTATAGCGGAAATTCATAGGCACGGCAAGCGCGCCCGTCTTTAAAATACCGAAATAAAGGGGCAACCATTCCAAGCAGTTCATTAAAAGAATACCGACTTTGTCGCCCTTTTTAACGCCTTTTTTAATAAGAAAATCGGCGACGCGGTTTGCCTGTTCGTTAAACTCGCCCCAAGTGATTTCCCTGCGATAATGGCGGGTAGAACTCTGTTCTACAAGCGAGTACTCTTTCCAAGTGCTTCTTTTTCTTTCCTGCGTCGCGGGGTTAAGTTCCACGAGCGCAACGTCCGCGGTATATTGCGCGGCGTTTCTTTCCAACAATTCCGTAAGCAGCATTTTATCTCCGTTTTCGGGCGGACCGCCCGAAAGTTTTTCAAAAGTTAAATACCCAAAAGGGCTTTGGCGTTTTCGCAGAATATCGCGGATTTTTCGGCGGGCGAAAGGTTAAGCCCGTTTATAAAATCCACCTGCATTCGTTCATCCCCCCACGGGCTATCCGTTCCAAACAATATTCTTTCCGCCCCGTGAAGTTTTATTATTTCGGTAAAGTCTTCTCTATTCAGCACGGGTTTTTGCTTTTCCGCGGGAAAATCGCTTTGGTAGGCGAAATCTACCGCGCAAAACGCCGTGTCGAAATACACTTTTTTACCGCATAAAAACTTTTTAACGCCTTTCCACTGTTCCCAGCCGCCCATGTGTGCAAGAACAAGCCGTTCGGGCTTTACGTCGTCTATTAGTTCCGCCGCCATCTCGGGCGAACTCCAACTGCCCGCAACGCCGATATCTAAACCTGCGTGCGAAACGACGATAAGCCCCATTTCTTCCGCGTAGCCTATAATGCGCTTGTACTTAACGTCGTTTAAGGGCGTTTGCTGATACGCGGGGTGAATCTTAAACCCTTTAAGCCCCAACTCGCAAATTTCCTTTATCGCGGCTTTATAGTCCGCCGTCTCCGGGTGCATACCGCCGAAGGAAAAAACGCACGTCTCTTTTGCGCTTTCGTTCTGCCGTGCCGCAAAGCGGTTTATTTTCTGCGTGGACGCGGGGTTAGTTATTACGGGCAGAACTATAGAAAGTTTTACCCCCGCCTTTTCGGCTTTTCCCGAAAGCCCTTTAACCGTTCCATCGGAAAAGGGTACTGTGCCGGATTT
>JAFZYZ010000011.1 GCA_017615975.1 Clostridia bacterium
CCCCCAGCGATATTTTAATAAACTCTTTCGGCGGAACTCCCTAATGAAAGAGTTTGTCAATCTTGCGTCGGGTGGGGTTTACATTGCCTTTCGCGTTACCGTGAAAGCGGTGGGCTCTTACCCCGCCTTTTCAACCTTACCCCTTTCGGGGCGGTAATTTTCTGTTGCACTTTCCTTAAAGTCGCCTTCACCGGGATTTCTCCGGCACCCTGTTCCTGAAACGCTCGGACTTTCCTCATTGACGGTTTTTCTCCGTCCCCGCGTTCGCACGGTTCACTTAAAAGCAAATATATTATATTATGCTTTTCGGGTTTTGTCAACAAGTAAAAAAGACGGTACAATTACCGCCTTTTTCCGATTGAATTGTGAGTTTACAAGTCGTCCGCGTCCTGATCGGGATCGTCATACCTATTAGAGAAGTCGACGCCCGTATAAGAACCGTTATAGTCGAACCTGCTTTTCATTTTGCGTGATTTTCGCATAATTATTTGCAGTTTTTAGTGGACTTCGTGCCTTTTCCGCCGCAATCCTTGGTGGATTTACGCGTACCACAGTCTTTAACCGACTTGGTGTTTTTAACGTTTCTCATAATTTTCTCCTTTGCCGTTTACCGACAAAGATATTATGAGTAAAATTTTGCCGATTATTCTAAAAATCGACAAAATTTTTAATTATCTTACCCGAATTCTCGTCGCCTTTGCTTTGCCCGAAAGCAAATCGGCAATAGTGTGCTTTGCCGACGCTATTATAACTTCCGTGCCGATTTTTACCGCGTCTTTAATATATTCGAGTTTGGCTTTCGCGCCGTTCGCCCCCACGCGGGAAGCGCCGCTGCAATAATTTTCGCAAGCGGTGATATTATCTAAAAGTTCGTAAATATCCTTACCGCTTATCTCTTCTATTAAAGTGTCGGGATTTTTGCTGTCTTTATAAATGCCGTCCGTACTCGTTAAAATTATAAGGTGTTTTGCGCGAACGAGGCACGCGATCTGCGCCGCCGTTTCGTCGTTATCCACGCATTCCACCGCCTTGCCGCGTTTTGCTTTTAAGGACTGAATTTCAAATCTGCGCGATTCTTCCGTAGATACCGCGTCGTTATAGTTTATTATCGGAATAGCGTTCTGTTCCTTGCACCGTAAAAGAAGCGCTTTTAAGTGTTCGCGCTTAGCGTCGTCGTTAAAATGCTGGTGTTCTACTAACACCTGACGAAGAGAATAGCGGCTATCGACGAACTGCCGATAGGTGGACATTAAAATTGCCTGACCTTGCGCCGCGTAGTCGGTTTTAGCGTCTTCCGAACCGATATTAAGTTCTTTGCCGTTGCGCATTATATAATCGAGTCTGCCCGTTTCCGCTGCGCCGCTGGTTATCCAGATATACCCCGGTTTAAGTTCGCGGGAAATGCGCGCGAGAAGAGTATAGTCAAGCATATTGCTTGCCCTATCAATAAGAGCCATAGAACCTATTTTCCCTACGAGTTCCGTATCGAAAGTCATAATTCCACCTGAACTTTTTTATTATTTTAACACAAAGCGTAAAATTTTACAACAAAAAAAGTATGCTTTTAATCTATTTATACAAACTACGGGTAAACGGGAAAAAGGAGAAAATTATGGATTTTAACGACAGTCAGACGATAAAAAATTTAAGAACGGCGTTTTTAGCCGAAAGCGGCGCTATGAACGAGTACGCTTTTTTCGCAACCCAAGCGAAAAACGACGGGTTCGAGTACGTTGCGAAAACGCTTAACCTTTTCGCACTTAACGAAAAGGCGCACGCGGAAATATGGTTTAAGTTGTACCACGGCGTTGCGGGAACGACGGACAATCTCGTTAGTTCTATGGATTTAGAGAACTACGAACGCACGGTAATGTACGCGGATTTTGCGGAAACGGCGCGTCAGGAAGGTTTTGCGGACATAGCGGCGTTATTTAACGGCGTTGCCGAAATCGAAGGTGCGCACGAGAGAACTTATAAGGACTTGCGCAAACAGATATTAAACGGAAAGATGTTCGAGGGAAATAACGACACCGTTTGGAAGTGCGCCAACTGCGGGCATATTCATACGGGTAAAAACCCGCCCGAAAAATGCCCCGTGTGTTCTCACCCCAAAGCGTTTTTCTATAAAACGCAGGGGCAGAATTAAATTTTTTTAAACTTTTTAAGCGCCGCGACGGTAAGTCGCGGCGCTTAACTCGTTATATATTTTCTTTTAACGCAGCCAAATCGAAGATCGCCTTTTTGTAAATTTCGTAAGAGTTTATAAAAAGGTCTTTTTTAACTCGTTCGTCGGCTTCGTGCATATGGTAATTTTCGCCGTCGAATTCAGGGCCGAACGCACAGCCCTTTTTAAACACGCGCGCGAAAGTGCTGCCGCCCATGCTTACGGGCTTTTCGTTTTTCCCCGTAATAGCGTTATACGCTTTCAGCAAGGTCTGAACGAACTTTCCGTCTTTATCTATCATAACGGGCGGGTGGTCGTGGTCTATAACGGTAATATCAAGCGGCGCTTCGCTTAGTTTTTCGTTTATGGTTCTTACCGTGAACGGTGCGGGAATCCGGCAGTCGCATAAAATCTGCGTTCCGCCGCTTAGTAAGGGTTTTGCAAGGTTGGGCGAAAAGGTTATATAGCCCTGTTCGTTTTGCATCTTTGAAATTCCCCATTTGTCGCGGAAGAGATAATCTATAACGGTATCCACCTTTTCGCCGCTGTCTTTTAAGAATTCAAAAAGCGGCAGGAGCGCGTTTTTGCCGAGTTCCGGTTTAGAACCGTGCGCGGAAACGCCCACGCTTACTATTTTCCCGTCTTCAAAAGAAAGCCCGTGTTTTTCTAAAAGCGACTTATCGAAATCCCCTTTCGGCGTTATTTCGGCGCGCGCACACACGGCGTTTATCACCGTTCCGCCCGTAATGGCGCTGAAATTTTTAAACGGCGGCAAGTTTATATTGACGTAGTAAAACCCCTTTTCCGCATACGATACGGGGAAATTTCCGTCGGGCGAAAACCCGTATTCGGGGATAGTGGTTTTAGTCTTTAAATAGGCCGCGTCCCGCCAGCCGCTTTCTTCATTGCAGCCGACGAAGAAACGGAATTTTTTATAACACGGCGCGCCGCTGTCTTTTAATTCTTTCAGCGCGTAAAGCGTCATAAGCATAGCGCCCTTATCGTCGCCCACGCCCCGGCCGATAAGATAGCCGTTCTTTTCGGAAAGAGAAAATGGCGGAAAGTTCCAACCCGTACCTACGGGCACTACGTCCAAGTGCCCTATTATGCCTATTTCCTGCCCGTTGCCGTAAATTATTTCGCCAGCGTAGTTATCGTAGTTTACGGTTTTAAACCCGAAGCGTTCCGCAAGATTTAAAAACCAAGTAAGCGCGTGTTTTACTTCCGCGCCGAACGGCGCGTCTTTTTCCGCTTTACCTTCAACGCTTTCTATGGCGATAAGTTCGCCTAAATTTTTGATAAACTCTTCTGAATTTTTCATAACAAACCCGAAAATAAATTTATTATCAGTATATACCTTTTGCGAAAAATTTGCAACCGCCTAAAAACCGCGATAAAAATTTTGCCGTAATGCGCTAAAACCCGTTTTTTTATTTACTTTTTGCGCAAATTTTGCTAAAATACTCTTATGCAAGAAGGTGTTCACAGCGGTCATCGCGAACGGCTGGTCAAAAAATTTACCGAATTTCCCGATTCCTTTTCCGATCACGAACTTCTGGAAATGTTTTTGTTCCCGCTACTTCCGAGAAAAGACACGAACGAAATCGCGCATCGGCTTATAAACGCGTTCGGGAGTATCAAGAAAGTGTTCGGGGCGACGGCGGAACAATTAAAATCGGTCGGCGGCGTGGGCGACAAAACCGCCTCGTATATCGTTTTATACGGCAAACTGTTGAAAAAAGCGGCGGACGCACCGCAAAAACAGGTTCTAAACCCGTTTACTTCGTTTGAAAACACCAAGCGGGAAATGTTCGCGCTTTTTAACGGGCAGAAAAGCGAAAAGTTTTATTTCTTTTTGCTTAATTATAATTACGAAGTCGTTTTCCGTATGGAATACCTTGGCAACGACGACTATTCGGTGTTTGCCGACACCGCGGAAATTGCAAAGGCTATAAGCGCGCATAACGCAAAGTTCGCTATAATGGCACACAACCACCCCAGCGGGAACGAACAGCCGAGCGCGGAGGACGATATTGCAACCAGAAAGTTTTATATTCTTTGCCGTTTGCACGGCATAAATCTCGTTGATCACATTATAGTGTCGGGCGATAAACTGTTCAGTTATTTTTCCGACGGAAAGATAAATCATATAAAGGAAACGGCGGTGTTTTAGCCGCCCGCGCGACACCCCTGCGCGTAAAAACGGGAGTTAAGGAGTAATTATGGAAAAAGTAAGAACGCGCTTTGCGCCGAGTCCTACGGGCTATCTTCATATCGGCGGGCTACGCACCGCACTTTACGGCTACCTTTTCGCAAAGCAAAGGGGCGGCGAGTTTATTCTGCGCATAGAAGATACCGACACCAGCCGCTACGTTGACGGTTCGGTACAGATTATTTACGACACTATGCGTGATTCCGGCATTATGTACGACGAAGGTCCGGACGTGGGCGGAAACTTTGGACCGTATATTCAAAGCGAG
>JAFZYZ010000105.1 GCA_017615975.1 Clostridia bacterium
ATCCGTGCGGAAATTATGGAATACGTTGAAAAACTCGAAAAGATTGCGGGCAAGAAGTTCGGCGATAAGGAAAATCCCCTTCTCGTTTCCGTTCGTTCGGGTGCGCGCGCGTCTATGCCCGGTATGATGGATACCATATTGAATTTAGGGCTTAACGAAGAAGTCGTTGAAGTTCTCGCTAAAAAATCCGGCAACCCCAGATGGGCTTGGGACTGCTACAGAAGGTTTATTCAGATGTATTCCGACGTCGTTATGGAAGTCGGCAAAAAATACTTTGAAAAACTTATCGACGAAATGAAAGAGAAAAAGGGCGTCGTTTACGACGTGGATTTAACCGCGGACGATTTAAAAGAACTTGCTAACCAGTTCAAAGCGGAATATAAAAACCAGATCGGCGCGGATTTCCCGAAAGATCCTAAAGAACAACTTTTCGGCGCAATCAAAGCCGTTTTCCGTTCGTGGGACAACCCCAGGGCGAACATCTACAGAATGGATCACGACATCCCGTACAGTTGGGGAACTGCCGTCAACGTTCAGATGATGGCGTTCGGCAATATGGGCGACGATTGCGGCACGGGCGTTGCGTTTACGCGTAATCCCGCGACGGGCGAAAAGGGACTTATGGGCGAATTCCTTATGAACGCGCAGGGCGAAGACGTCGTTGCGGGCGTTCGTACGCCTATGCCTATTTCCAAAATGGCGGAAGTTTTGCCCGACGTGTATAACCAGTTCGTTAAAATCTGCGGTATTTTAGAAGACCATTACAGAGATATGCAAGATATGGAATTCACCATTGAAAAGGGTAAACTCTATATGTTGCAGACCAGAAACGGTAAGCGTACCGCTGCTGCTGCTATCCGTATCGCGTGCGACCTTTTAGACGAAGGTATGATAACCGAACAGGAAGCGCTTTTACAGATAGACGCTAAAACTCTCGATATGTTATTGCACCCCACTTTCGACGCAGCGGACTTAAAGAAAGCCGATAAAGAAAACGTCGTGGGTAAGGGTATTGCGGCGTCCCCCGGTGCTGCTGCGGGCACTATCGTATTTACCAGCGAAGACGCTGTGGCGGAAGGCAAAAAGGGCAAGAAAGTTATTCTCGTCCGTTTGGAAACTTCGCCCGAAGATATCGAAGGTATGAAGTACGCGCAGGGTATTTTGACCGTGCGCGGCGGACAGACCTCTCACGCGGCGGTCGTTGCGCGCGGCATGGGTACTTGCTGCGTTTCGGGCTGCGGCGACATAAAGATGCACGAAGAAGAAAAGTATTTCGAACTTGCGGGTAAGACTTTCCGTGAAGGCGACGAACTCTCGCTTGACGGTTCTACCGGTAAGATTTACGACAAGGCTATAAAGACCGTTCCCGTCGATCCCAACAGCGGATACTTCGGAAGGATTATGAAACTTGCCGATAAATACAAGGCTCTGGGTGTAAGAACCAACGCCGATACGCCGGAAGACGCGCAGCGCGCTGCCGACTTGGGTGCGCAGGGCATCGGTCTTTGCCGTACGGAACATATGTTCTTCGGCCCGGGCAGAATCGATAAGTTCCGCGAAATGATTTGTTCGGAGACCGTGGAGGAAAGAAAAGCGGCACTCGACAAGATAGAACCTATGCAGCAAAAAGACTTCGAAGGGCTTATGGAAGCCTTGAAAGGTCAGCCGGTTACCATAAGATTCTTAGATCCGCCGCTTCACGAATTCGTTCCGACAGCGGAAGCGGATTTGGAATTGCTGGCAAAAGCCAAGGGCAAGTCGGTATCCGAAATCAAGATACTCTGCGATTCTCTGCACGAATTCAACCCGATGATGGGACACCGTGGCTGCCGTTTGGCGGTAACTTACCCCGAAATCGCGGAAATGCAGACTAAGGCAATAATCAAGGCTGCTATCAACGTACAGAAACGCCACCCCGACTGGAAAGTCGTTCCCGAAATAATGATACCGCTTGTCGGCGAAATCAAAGAACTTGCTTACTGCAAAAAGACGGTAGTCGCTACGGCGGACGCACTTATCAAGGAAGCGGGTGTTGATATCAAGTATCAGGTCGGTACTATGATAGAAATTCCGCGTGCGGCTTTAACTGCCGACGAAATCGCTAAAGAAGCGGAATTCTTCTGCTTCGGTACTAACGACTTAACGCAGATGACTTTCGGGTTCTCTCGCGACGATGCAGGCAAATTCTTACCTTCTTATTACGAAGCCAAGATTTACGAATCCGATCCGTTTGCAAGGCTTGACACGAACGGCGTCGGCAAACTTATGCAGATGGCGGTTAAGATGGGGCATGAAGCGAGAAGCAATATCCATTGCGGTATCTGCGGCGAACACGGCGGCGATCCTTCGTCTATCGAGTTCTGCCACGCAATAGGGCTTGACTACGTTTCCTGCTCGCCTTTCCGTGTTCCGATAGCAAGACTTGCTGCGGCACAGGCGAACATCAAGAACCCCAAAGAGTTCGGCGAAAAGGTAAACAAAGCCATAAACGGCATAAAGAATATTTTCAAAA
>JAFZYZ010000106.1 GCA_017615975.1 Clostridia bacterium
ATCGGCACGCCCGCTTGCTGTCTTTTATTAAACGCATATTTGCGTTTTTTGTTTAGTTTATTTGATGTTCTCTCCTGTATTTTCCAGGAGTTAAGCCGTATTCCCTTTTAAATAGGAAGATATAGTTGCTTAACGCCGAAAAGTTAAATCTTGCTGATATTTCTTCCAGACTTCGGTCGGTCTGCGTAAGCATATTACAGGAATAAATAAGTTTCTGCTTTATTATATATTGTTTTATCGGAACTTTTAGGTATTTTTTAAACTCCCTACACACGTAACTGTGCGAATAATTGACGCTTTTTACCATATCTTCTATGGAAAGCATAAGAAAATCTTCTTTTTCCATACTCTCCAAAAATTTCCGCAACCACTTCGGATAGTTTCTCTTTTCATTGCCGTATTCCAGATATGCGCCAAGTAAATAGGTCACTATTACTTTGTGGATCGCGTCGTTTTCCGTAGACGCCGGCTTAAACGCTATAACGGAGTGCATCTCCACTATGGAAAACAACGTGTTAAGAGTCAATTTGAATACCGGCGGGTATTCCGCACCCATTATCTCGTCGTACAGCGTATCGGAAATATTACCGCATAACCGCTTCATTAAATCTTCCGTAATATACACGTCCCTGAAACAGTAATTAGTCCAGTCCGATCCGACGAAATTGTGTACGTCTTGCGGAGTGATGATAAACGCGTAGCCTCGTTTCAGGCGCATCTTCTTTGTTTCACCGCCGCTGCGCGAATAAAACTCCATATCCGATTCCCCGTCGCAAATCATCGTAATCTTATAAAAAGTACTTTTATGCGGATAGGTAGGCGGTACGAAATACATAGCCCCGTACGGACAACTTTCTATCATCTTTTCTCTGTGTATTCTTATCATTTACTATTTCCCTTATACGGTATATTTATTATGCGCAACAAAATTTATGATAAACCATTACGGCGAAGATGTCAACCGTTTAGGCAATTTCTCCGAATTCGCACTTTCTGCACTTCCGCCGCCGTTTTATAGATAGAACGTGTAGTGCGCGTTCCCGTGTACGTCTTTATCTGGCGTAAGCACGTTATTATAAAGCGGCTTTATATTGAAAATATCGTTTAGCCAAGTTTTGAAATTCATAAGTTTTCCCGCCTTTACGAAGACGTCCACCGTCCCGTGTTTTCCGTTCGGCAAGAGAGAATTCGCGTATTCTAAAACCGCTTTCAGTTCCGCTTTGCTGTCTATTATTAAATCGTAATCGTTTTCGTCGTTCGGCACGGTGATAAAATCGAATATGTTGTATTCCGTAGTTGCGGTAAGGTCGGAATACTGTTCCCCCGTATAGCCGCGGTTCGCTTTTTCCGCGTCGGTTATCAAAAAGGACGCGTAAGAAAACATTTCGCTATCTTCAACGTGCACGTCGGCGTGCGTAGCGTCAACGACGTACCACTTCCCGTTTAGCATTACCCTGTTCCACGCGTGCCCGTCGCCCGTTATAAAAATGGCGGGTATCCCTTCCAGTCCTGCCATTATAACCAATGCTTTGGCATAACCTTCGCACACGGCTTTGCGGTTGTCGAACACCCCTTCCGCATACCACGCGTCGTATTCACTCGCTTTTATATCCGTATCCGCTTGCAATTCCTGCGCCGCCAGATGGTCGTATGAAACGTTAAGCGCCAACCACTCGTAAATAGCGCGAAGTTTAGCCAGATCGTCCATCTCGTCGGAAACAATTTCGCGCAATACGGCTTTCGCACTTTCTAATACCCTTTCCGCCGCAGAACCCTCCACGCATTGCGGATTGTAGCCGTTAGAAATAGCCCAGCGCAACTGTTCGCTGTTTTTTACGTTGGTAATGAGTTTCGTGCGTTCGTTCAGTTTGAAATCGTCGTAGTCTTCGTCGCGCTTATTCGGCGCAACCATTTTAAGCGCGTAAGATACCTGATCTGAAACGAATTCTCTGTCTTCGTCGAAAGTTTTGGTCGCGAGATTATCCGCCGCGCTTTTATTAATGCGGTAATACCCCCACTTACCGTAAGACATTACAGCCGCCTCGTACCCGATGGCAAGCCTATCGCCGCTTTCGTACAGTTCTTCCGCCTTGGCGTATTCTTCTTTAAAGTCTTTAGCGTCGTAGTTAAAAACTATACCCACTTTCTTTTTAACGGCGTAAAAGTTGGCGTATTCTATATAGGCGGCGAACATTTCCTGACTGTTTACCGAAACCGAACCGATATTTTGCGCGTTATCGAATATGTTTAAGTATTTGTAGAACCTTATTCTGTCGGGGAAATCGCTTTGATCTTCCGTCTCGTCCAAATATTCCGTTTCGTCGTATTCGACGATAGCGGGCATATGAATATTGCCATTAGAAAGGTCGCAAGCCGCGCCGCTTACGGTTATAGATAAGCATATAATAAAAATAAGAAAAATGGATAATAATTTTTTGATATTTTTCATACGCGCAGTCCCGCAGACTTTTTTATATATTATAATACTTCTTATTTAGATATGTCAAGGCTACAAAATCGCCCGTCAGGACTGTCCGTCATATGGCGACAAATAGGCGTTGCGGATTCGTAAGGAGTGATAGCGACGGAATAGCGATTGCTACGGCTACGCCGTCAATCGCGTCACCGCTGCGCCGATATCGCGGATACCGACACACCCCGTAAACGGGGCCCCTGTCGGGACTTAGTCCGTCAGGACTGTCCGTCATATGGCGACCGCCCCGCACAGCGATTCTCACACACATATCAAGCACAAAAAAACGGCGATGCCGTAGCACCGCCGTTTTTTTGTGGTGGAGATAAGCGGATTCGAACCGCTGGCCTCCTCGTTGCGAACGAGGCGCTCTACCAACTGAGCCATACCCCCGAAAAAAACGATTTTTCTCAAATCGCTTTTTCATTATATAATCTTTTTAAGATTTTTTCAACTGTTTTACCACTGATTTTTCTATTTTGTCAAAATTTTTTAATTTTGTTCTTTTAATTTGCGTCTTATCCTATTTAAATGCCGTTCGAACAGCCCCCCGTCGATAAATTCCGCCATAACGTACTGGTCGAACGCGGGCACGGTACAGGAATAAAACCCCAACTTGTTCTTATATTCCTTTAACAGCCCGTCGGGCAGAACCATATACCCCATCCTTATCGACGGCGCGATACTGCGCGAAAAAGTATTGAGATAAATAACCCTTTCCCCGCCGCTTAAAGAATATACCGTTTCCACGGGCTTTGCGCCGACTGCGAATTCCGAATCGATATCGTCTTCCACGATATACCCGTTTCGGCTTTTCGCCCAAGCGATATATTCCAGCCGTTTAAGATAGTCGGCGGTTATTCCCGTCGGATAACTGTTGAAAGGCGTTATATGTAATACCGTGGCTTTACTGTTTTTCAACTCTTCGCCGAGTATTCCGTTATCTCCCATTTTAAGAAATTCGCACCTTGCGCCAGAAGTCTCTATTACCTTGCTTATCTTTTCGTATGAAGGGTATTCCAGCCCGTAAACCCTGTCCCGCCCAAGTAGCGCCACTATCATACCGTAAAAGTATTCCGAACCCGAACCGATTATTATATTCTCGTAATTAACTTCCATACCGCGATATCTGTATAAATATCCGCATATCGCCCTGCGCAATTCTTCGCACCCGAACGCCGGCGGCTTGACGAGCAACGCACGGTCGTATTCGGTGATAACCTTACGCATTATCTTGGAAAGAGACGAAAATCTGAAATCTACTTCCGCCGTTCCGGACTTCGGCAAACTCTCCGCTATCGCGCGGCTTTTATCTACGCGCTCCCCCGTAGTTCCGCCGACGAAAAAACCGCTGCGTTCTTTGGAATACGCATACCCCTCGTCGATTAACAGCCCGTACGCCGCGCTAACCGTTATAACGCTTACGCCTATGCGCTCCGCAAGCGCCCTTTTAGACGGCAACTTGTCGCCAAGTGCCCTTTTGCCCGATATTATATCCTTTTTCAACTCTTCGTACAGCGTTTCGTACAGCGGCTTTACGCCCTGCTTTTTTAATATTCCGTTTATCATCTGGTTATATAAAATTTTCCTTTTGTGGTTATTGAATATTATCAAAAGATATTGTATAATAATTTCAAAAATCTGTCAAGGGCAAAGAAATGAAAATTACGGTAAGGCAAATAACTTTTACGGCTATCCTTATGGCCATGACGACGGCGCTGTGCTATTTCCACGTTCCGCTTGGCTTTACCAACCTTTATCTCGTGGATATTGCGATATGCACGGCGGGAATACTTTTAACCCCCTTTTTCGCCGCCGTTGCGGGCGGTATGGGCGCGTTTTTCGGCGACCTTCTGTTCTACCCGCAAGCAATGATAGTTTCTTTAATCGTAAGAACGGTGCAGGTTTTAATAATTTCCGTATTTGCGCACTATATAATGAAAAACAAGCCGTTTATTTCCGCACTTATCGGGTGCAGTATCGGCGTTATAGTTATGGCGTTCGGGTATTCATACTTTGCGGTGCTGTTCTATTCGAGAATAGAAGTCGCGCTTGCAAAATTGCCGCTTGAAGCGTTGCAAGCGGCGGTGGGCGTAGTCGTTGCCCTACCGCTTTGCTATAAATGCCGACTTAAAAGCCTATTCGACGAATATCTACGAAAAGGCGATGCTAATTAAAAAAACTACGGCTTTCCGCTATTGACGGAAAGCCGTTTTAATGTTAAAATAAAAGTATGATAGACGAATTCGATTACAAAGAACCCGCCTGCGCACTATGCGGCGGTAAAGAATTTTACAATCCCGAACTTGCAGTAGCCAAAGGCAGAATTCCCGTTAAGCGGGTTATCGAAAAAGCGGACGAATATTTCAATAAAAACGATTTAGCGGGCGCGAAAAGACATTTAGAATACTGGGAAAACGAAGCGCTTTCTTTAAACGATTTAAACGGCGAACTTTCGGTTATAAACGAACTTTTGGGCTTGTACCGCAAAAACGGCGACAAAGATAACGCTATCCGCGTTATAGACCGCGCGCTTTATCTTACCGACAAGTTGGAACTATCGGACACTGTATCCGCGGCAACGGTTTATCTAAATGCCGCGACGACTTATAAAGCATTCGGAAAGTTCGATAAAGCACTTCCCCTATACGAACAAACGCTTGCCGTTTACGAAAAACATCTCGATAAAAGCGACGCAAGGTGGGGCGGGTTTTACAACAATTACGCGTTGGCGCTTACCGACGATACGCAGTTCGACAAGGCGGAAAACTGTTATTTTAACGCGATAAAAGTAATGGAAAAAGCGGAAAACGGTAAACCCGACCTTGCGATAACTTTCGTAAATTTAGCGCACCTTTACGAGACGGCGGGCAAAACGGACAAGATAACCGACTGCCTTTTCAAGGCTTACGGGCTGCTTAACGACGAGAATAACGACAGGAACGGCTACTATGCTTACGTTTTAAGTAAGTGCGCGCCGAGTTTTAGATATTTCGGGTACGATAAAATCGCAAGCGATATGGAAAAGGAGTCAAAGGAAATTTATGAACGGTCTTGAACTTTCACGCGAGTTTTACAATCAATACGGAAAGCCTATGCTTGAAAAGGAATTTGCCGATAAACTCGGCGAAATCGCCGTAGGGCTTGCGGGCGAAGGTTCGGAGTGCTTGGGCTACGACGACGAACTTTCCCGCGATCACGATTTCGAAGCGGGCTTTTGCTTATGGATAACCGAAAAGGCCGAACGGGAGTACGGATTTCGTTTAGAACGCGCCTACGCTAAATTACCCAAAGAATTTATGGGCGTAAAACGGCAGACGGTATCCCCCGCGGGCGGGAACAGGCGCGGCGTTATTGTGATAGACGACTTTTACACCAAACTTTTAGGCGCACCCACAGCGCCAGACAGCATAAAACGCTGGCTTTATACCCCCGCCCCGTCGCTACGGGCGGCAATCTCCGGCGAAGTGTACCGCGACGATTTGGGTAAATTTTCGGCTGTGCGTGAAGAACTTAAAAAGGGCTATCCCGAAGATATACGGCGCAAAAAGATTTCCGCACACGCGGCGGTAATGGCGCAATCCGGCACTTACAACTACGAACGGCTGATTAAACGGGGCGAAACGGGCGCGGCAAGCCTTGCGCTTTTCGAGTTCGTAAAACACGCCGTTTCGGTCATTTACCTGTTAAACAACGTTTACGAACCCTTTTATAAGTGGGCATACCGCGGTATGCGCGATCTACAAGTGCTTTCCGATTTGGAATTTGCGCTGACGGGCTTAACCGAACTCGGCAATTCCCGTAAAGAAGCGGCGGAAAAGCGGGAAATAATACAGGACATAGCGACGATTATCACCGACGAGTTTAAGGCGCAGAAAATCACCACCGCTACCTGCAATAATCTCGATACGCACGCCTTTTCCATTACCGATACCATTGAAAACCCCGAACTTCGCAATATGAATATCTTTGAAGGAATATAATAAAAACAATAAAA
>JAFZYZ010000107.1 GCA_017615975.1 Clostridia bacterium
CAGAAGTTCACCAAGCCGCCCGTAAGGTTCACCGAAGCGACGCTTATCAAGAATATGGAAGATAAGGGGATAGGCAGACCTTCGACTTACGCGACCATTATGGCGAAACTTACCGACAAAAAGCGGGAATACGTTAAAAAGGACAAAAAATATCTCGTTCCCAACGACATAAGTTATGCGCTTATCGACTTTTTGGTAAAATATTTCCCCGACATTATGAACGTGGGCTTTACCGCAAAGATGGAAGACGATTTGGACGCCATAGGCTTAAACGGTAAGGACTGGCATAAACTGATAGCCGAGTTCTACGCCCCGTTTGAAAAGCAGTTGGAAGCCTCACGCATTACCGACGTTAAGTGCGACAAGTGCGGCGCGCCGATGATAATAAAAAGCGGCAGGTACGGCAATTATTACGCCTGTTCCAACTACCCGAAGTGCAAGAATATAAAACCCGTAAACGAAAAAACGGTGATACCCACCGACAGAATTTGCGACAAGTGCGGCGGCATTATGGTGGAAAGGGAAGGCAAGTTCGGTAAATTCCTTGCCTGTTCTAATTACCCCAAGTGCAAAAACACGATAAGTTTAGCGCCGGAAAAGTTCGAAGGCACTTGCCCCGTATGCGGCAAGCCGACCAAGAAGATGACTGCAAAGTCGGGCAAGATATTCTACGGGTGTTCGGGCTATCCTAACTGCAACTTTATGAGTTGGGATATTCCCACGGGCGAAAAATGCCCCGACTGCGGCGCGTACCTTATTAAAGTCGGTAAGACGGTCAAGTGTTCGTCTAAATCGTGCAAATACGTTAAAAATGAAAATTAGCGTTATCGGTGCGGGGCTTGCGGGTGCGGAAGCGGCGAATTATTTTGCAAACCGCGGCGTAAAAGTCGCGCTTTACGATATAAAGCCCAACGCGTTTACCCCCGCGCATAAATCGGAAAAGTTTGCGGAACTCGTCTGTTCTAACTCGTTAAAGTCGAACGACATGTTCGGCAACGCGGCGGGGCTGCTTAAAGAAGAACTGCGGCTTTTGGGTTCTATCACGATGGAGGCGGCGGAACGCACGAAAGTTCCCGCGGGCGGCGCACTCGCCGTAAACCGCGAAGAGTTTTCGGCGTATATCACCGAAAAAATAAAGGCTAATTCTAATATAGAATTTATTTCCGAAGAGATAAAAGAAGTCCCGACGGACGGGCTTACGATAATAGCGACCGGACCTTTAACCACCGCGCCGCTTGCGGAAAGTATAAGGGGCGTTGCGGGCGCGCTGTATTTTTACGACGCTTCCGCGCCTATCGTTTCCGCGGACAGTATAGATATGGAAAGCGCGTTTAAGGGCGACAGGTACGGCAAGGGCGACGGCGACCACATAAACTGCCCTATGAATAAGGAAGAGTACGACGCCTTTTACGACGCGTTGATTTCGGCTGAACGCGCGACTTTGCACGAGTTTGAAAAGTCGGACGTGTTCGAGGGGTGTATGCCCGTGGAGGTTATGGCGGCGCGTGGCAGAGATACTTTGCGGTTCGGACCGTTAAAACCCGCGGGGCTCGATAATCCCAAAACCGGCAGGTGGGCTTACGCTACGCTGCAACTTCGAAAGGAAGATAAAGCGGGCACTATGTACAATATGGTGGGCTTTCAGACCAACCTGAAATTCGGAGAACAGAAAAGGGTGTTTTCTATGATACCCGCCCTGAAAAACGCCGAGTTTTTGCGCTACGGCGTGATGCACAGGAACGCGTTTATCGACGCGCCTAAATCGCTAAATCCGGACTTTTCCCTGAAAGTCCGCCCGAATATATTTATTGCGGGGCAACTTTCGGGCGTGGAAGGGTACGTTGAAAGTGCGGGCGCGGGGCTACTCGCCGCTATCTACGCGTACAGGAAATTAAATGGCGAAAAGGAAATACTTATTTCCGACAACACCGTTTTAGGCGCGCTTGCGAGATATATTACTACGGAGAACAAGAACTTTCAACCGATGAACGCGAATTTCGGCATACTGCCGCCCCTTCCCGTCAGGGATAAAAAAGAGAAAAAGCGGTGTATGGCGGAAAGAAGTCTCGCGGCGGTAAAAGAATTTATAAACGAAATCAATTAAGGAGATATATATGAACGAATTTATGGGGACGACGATATGCGCCGTCAAAAAGGACGGGCATACGGCGATTGCGGGCGACGGACAGGTAACTATGTCGCAGTCGATAATCTTTAAGAACAACGCCGTAAAGGTGAGGAGAATTTATAACGGCAGCGTTATTTTCGGGTTTGCGGGTTCGGTGGCGGACGCGTTTACCCTTTCCGAACGCTTTGAAGAGATGCTTAATAAGTATTCGGGCAATTTAATGCGCAGCGCGGTGGAACTTGCGGAACTCTGG
>JAFZYZ010000108.1 GCA_017615975.1 Clostridia bacterium
CAATCTTTTTCGGGAACCCTATCTCTTTCGCACGCCCTTTAACTTGAAATAAGATAAATCTTATTTATTATTTTTAAGGCTAGCGGCTGATAGCAGTCTAACAACTATTTTAATATATTTATTCTAAAATTGCAAACAAATTAGTAGGTTTGCGGCAAAAAATATTATTTTAAAAATTTTGGATTTCTATTTACAACACTCTAAATATAATGTATAATAAACTTAACAATAAAATTTTTTTAGGGGGTGTCGTTGATGGCTGCAAAGAAAGACTATTTCGGTCTCGAATACATCGTTAGTTTAATTCTCGCTATTATACCTATAACCGCTTGGGTATGCGGAATAATTACGAGATTTCAGGAAGGCAAATACGTCGCTATGGTAGTGCGTATTTTCTTCGGGTGGATAGTGTGGGTTCTCGACTTAATCTATATGATTATGAATAAAGAAATCTGTCGTGTACTTGATATGTAAAACGGATTAAACACTTAAAAACCGTTCCCTTCCGCCAAAATCGGCGGAAGGGACTTTTTTATGTTAAACCACAATATATTGTGGTAAAGATAAAAAATTTTACAATATTTTGTAAAAAACCGTTGACTTATGTTGTTCGGTGTGGTATAGTAAAACCATACCGATTTTTACGTAAGGGAAGGAGAAAGAAAATGTTTCAGGTAAAAAAGAGAGACGGCAAATTAGTGGAATTTGATATGAGTAAAATTTCCACGGCGATTTCCAAGGCGTTTAACGCCAACGGGGTAAATTATACCGCAGATATTCTTAATATGCTTACTCTGCGCGTGTCCGCTAATTTTTCGGAGAAGATAAAAGATAACGTTATTTCCGTTGAAGATATACAGGACAGCGTGGAAGTCGTTTTAATTCAGGCGGGCTACGTAAGCGTTGCCAAGAGTTATATTTTATACCGTAAACAAAGGGAAAAAGTCCGTAATATCGCAAACACCGTCGTCGATTACAAAAAGGTCGTTGACGATTACCTGAAAGTTGCCGACTGGCGCGTTAAGGAAAACTCCACGGTTACCTACTCTGTCGGCGGACTTATTCTTTCCAACTCGGGCGCGGTTACGGCTAACTACTGGTTGTCCGAAGTGTACGACGAAGAAATAGCAAGCGCACACCGCAACGCGGATATTCATATTCACGATTTGTCTATGCTTACCGGTTATTGTGCGGGCTGGTCGCTTCGCCAACTCATTAAGGAAGGCTTGGGCGGCGTTCCTGGCAAGATAACTTCTTCGCCCGCAGGGCATCTTTCCACCCTTTGCAATCAGATGGTCAATTTCTTGGGCATTATGCAGAACGAGTGGGCAGGTGCGCAGGCGTTCTCGTCGTTCGATACCTACCTTGCACCCTTCGTAAAAGCGGATAATCTTACCTATAAAGAAGTAAAACAGTGCATACAGTCCTTTATCTACGGAGTAAACACCCCGTCAAGATGGGGCACGCAGTCTCCGTTTACCAACGTAACGCTGGACTGGACGGTGCCTAACGACCTTGCGGAAATGAACGCGCTTGTCGGCGGAAAGGAAATGCCGTTTAAATATAAAGACTGCAAGAAAGAAATGGATATGGTAAACAAAGCCTTTATCGAAATAATGATAGAAGGCGACGCTAACGGCAGGGGATTCCAGTATCCTATTCCTACTTATTCCATTACCCGTGATTTCGACTGGTCGGAGACCGAAAACAACAAACTGCTGTTTGAAATGACGGCAAAATACGGCACTCCGTACTTTTCCAACTATATAAATTCCGATATGGAACCGTCTGACGTCAGAAGTATGTGCTGCAGGCTGCGCCTTGACCTAAGGGAACTCCGCAAAAAATCGGGCGGGTTCTTCGGCAGCGGCGAAAGCACCGGTTCTGTCGGCGTGGTTACCATCAATATGCCGAGAATCGCCTATTTATCCAAGACGGAAGACGAATTCTACGACAGATTAAAGCACCTTATGGACATTTCGGCGCGTTCTTTAAAGGTTAAGCGCGACACTATAACCAAACTTTTGGAAGCGGGGCTTTATCCTTATACCAAGCGTTATCTCGGCACGTTTGCAAACCACTTCTCCACGATAGGGCTTGTCGGTATGAATGAAGCATGCCGCAACGCAAAGTGGGTAGCCAAGGATTTGACGCACGAAGAAGCGCAGAATTTCACTAAAAACGTGCTTAACTTTATGCGCAATAAACTTTCCGACTATCAGGAACTTTACGGCGACCTGTATAACTTAGAAGCAACGCCCGCGGAATCGACTTCTTTCCGCTTGGCAAAGCACGACGTAAAGCGTTATCCCGATATCATTACGGCGTCGGACGCGGACAAAGCGCCTTACTATACCAACAGTTCGCACCTGCCCGTAGGGTTTACCGAAGATATCTTCTCGGCACTTGATATTCAGGACGAATTGCAGACGCTTTATACTTCCGGCACGGTGTTCCACGCCTTCTTGGGGCAGAAACTTCCCGACTGGAAGGCGGCTGCAAATCTCGTCAGAAAAATCGCAGAAAACTACAAATTGCCCTACTATACTATGTCGCCGACCTATTCGGTTTGCGCCGATCACGGGTATATTGCCGGCGAAGTTTATAAATGTCCTATCTGCGGCAAGACTACCGAAGTTTACAGCAGAATTACCGGCTACTACCGCCCCGTTCAGAACTGGAACGACGGTAAGCGTGCGGAATTTGCCGACAGAAAGGTGTACGACGTGGCAAATTCGCATTTCAGCGCAAAAGAAGCCGTTGCTTGCGATGCAAACTGCGGCACTAAAAAGGTGGACGAAGCGGACGTTTTATCCGTTCCCGTACTGTTTACGAGAAACGGTTGTCCCAACTGCAAGACGAGTAAAATGATGCTTGATAAAGCGGGCATAAAGTACACGACGATAAACGCGGAAGAAGATAAAGAAACGACCTTAAAGTACGGCGTTAAAAAAGCGCCTACGCTGCTTGTTCCAGACGGAGACACCGTTCGCGCTTACGATAACGCCAGCGAAATCAGAAAGTATATAGAGAGTGTCAACTGATGTACGATATAATAGTAGTAGGCGGCGGCGCTGCCGGTATGACGGCGTGCCTGTATTCTTTGCGCAACGGTAAAAGCGTACTGCTTTTGGAAAGCGAAAGTTTAGGCGGGCAGATAGCAACGTCTCCGCGCTTGGAAAATTATCCGTCCATAAAAGCGATAAGCGGCGAAGAGTTTGCGGACAACCTTTTCGAACAGATAACGGCTTTGGGTGCTGATTTCGAGATAGAAAAAGTCGTGGGCATAGATAAGGCGGACGGGGTTTTCACCGTTAAGACCGAATACAGGGAATATCAGGCGAAAAGCGTTATTATCGCTGCGGGCGTTAAGCATAAACATCTTCGCACCAAGTCGGAGCGGGACGATTTAGTCGGAAAAGGCGTGTATTACTGCGCTATTTGCGACGGCGCGTTCTATAAAGACAAGGAAGTTATGGTAATAGGCGACGCAAATACCGCTTTGCAATACGTTCTGCTACTTTCCTCTTACTGCAAAAAGGTGTATTTATATACGCTTTTCGACAGACTTTTCGGCGACAATGCGTTGCAGAAAGCCGCACTCGCGAAAGATAACGTGGAGTGGGTGAAGGAAGTTGCCGTTCAGGACTTTATAGGCGACACCGAACTTAAAGCGGTGGAGTATAAGGATAAAGACGGGAATATTAAAAGGCACGAAATCCCCGCCGTATTCGTGGCGATAGGGCAGATACCCGATAACAAGGCGTTCAGCAATTTAGTCGATTTGGATAAAGAAGGCTACGTCATAGCCGATGAAACTTGCAAAACCAAGACGGAAGGACTTTTCGTTGCGGGCGATTGCAGAACCAAAGCGGTAAGGCAGGTTATAACCGCGGTTGCTGACGGCGGAATCGCCGCCACCACCGCCGCGCTGTATTTAGAAAGCCTTTAATTTTTGGTATTCATACTAAAGATAAAACCCCCGCGCGCTATATTAGCGTGCGGGGGTTAGTTTATTTTAAATGTTTACCTGAAAAAGCGCAGGGTGTCGGATACGATTTTTACGTCAAAAGGAATATCTTCGTACAACTGTCCGTCAACCTGTACCGTGTAATGCCCGTTCGGGATTATTTTTATATTCTGCGTAGTGAAATGCACGGCTTGGGGCAGGGTAAGGATTTTGCCCTTTTTGAGTTTTAAAAACGCGCCTATAAGTTTAAGCCCTTTTATTTGTTTCATTGCAACGAAATCGAGTTGTTTGTCCGCAGGGTTTGCCGGCGGGCAGATGGCTATGCCGCCGCCGTACCTGTGTCCGTTAGCCACCGCCGCTATTATCGAACGGTAGTGTTCCTTCTTTTCGTCCGCTATCACGTCGAATTCCGAATACCCGAACTTAAAAAGGCTTTTAATAAGGCAGGTGGTATAGGTCAGTTTGGTTTTTTTCTTGCAGTTTTCGTATCGGCGCAAAACGTCCACGTCCAGCCCCATACCTATAATATTTAACCCGCGCACGGTCGGCATCTGCATAAAGTCGGTAAACTGCGGTTTATTTTGTAATATTATTTCCAGCGCTTTAATCGGATCTTCGGGGATATTTACGGCGCTGGCAAAATCGTTGCCCGTGCCGCAGGGAATAACACCCATAGCCACTCTGTCGAAATTTGAAAATCCGTTTATAACTTCGTGCAGCGTTCCGTCGCCGCCGACTGCGATTATCGCCGTCGCGCCGTTTTCTATTAAACTTGCGGTCAGTTCTGTTGCGTGTCTCGGATATTCCGTATAATGCAAGGCGTAAGGTATAGCACACGCTTGCAGTCTGTTTTCAATTACGGACAGCGTGCGTTTTATTTTTTTGCCTTTTTTTCCGCCGGCAAGCGGATTTACTATAAAATCTAACATAAAAATCCCTTTGCAATAATTTTACAACAAATAGTCGAGAAATACAACTTATTAGCGCGTGTTTATGGTACAATATAGGTAAATGCGTATATTTATTCCCGAAAACTTAAAAAAACTTGCGGCGCTCTGCCCGAAACCTTTGTACGCGGTGGGCGGGTACGTCAGAAATTTCTTAATAGACGGAACGGTAAGCAGCGATTTGGATATCGCCGCGGCTTTAAGCACGGAAGAAATAAAACGGGCGGCAAAAGATTGCGGGTTTAACGTAGTTGCGGAGTATAAGCGTACGGGTACGGCGGTAATATCGGACGGAGAAAGGAAGTACGAATACACCCGTTTCAGAACGGACGTTTACGCTGTCGGCGGGGGGCATACTCCTACGGGCACGGCGTTTACCGAAGATATAGCGCTTGACGCCGTTCGCCGCGATTTTAAGTGCAACGCCGTGTACTACGATATTAAAAACGACGAAATAATAGACGTTCTCGGCGGCGTTTCGGATATTAGGAATAAAATCCTCGATACGGTAATAGAACCTGAAAAGGTATTTAAAAGCGACGGACTTCGGCTTTTGCGCCTTGCAAGATTTGCCGCGGAACTTAATTTTACGCCGACCGAAAAGGTGCTTACGGGTGCTAAAATTTACGCCGATAATATCCGCGACATAGTGCCCGAAAGAATTTACGAAGAAATCAAAAAAATTCTTCTATCCGACGAAAAGTATGCCTTTTCGGATAAACAAGGGCATTACACGGGCTTTAAAATAATGGAAGAAACGGGCGTTATGGATATACTGTTTCCGGAGATTACCGCGGGCAGGGGTATGGAACAGCGGGCGGACTTTCATAAGTACGACGTTTTAACGCACTCTTTAAGAACTCTTAAATACGCCGATAAGGGCGTGCGCTTAGCGGCGCTATTTCACGACGTCGGCAAGCCCTGCTGCAAACTTAACTTCGGTACTTATACGGGGCACGAAAAGGAAGGAGAACGCATAACCCGCGAAATACTGCGGCGGCTTAAAACCGATAAGGCTACGGCGGAAAAAACGGCTTTTCTCGTCAGATGGCATATGTTCGATTTAAAGTGCGACGAAAGCGAGGCTAAGGTTCGGCGGTTTATAGCGGAAAATCTTTGGGCTATCGACGCGCTTATTGAGTTAAAACAAGCCGACTACTCTGCGGGGAAAGACGATTTTTCCGTCTGCCCCACGGTAAAAAGATGGAAGACGCTGCTGGATAAGATGCAATCGGACGGTACGCCGTTTTCCTTAAAAGATCTTAAAATTTCCGCCGAAGAACTTAAAAAGATAGGGTTTAAGGGTAGGGCGATAGGCGAAGAACTTAAAAAACTGTTTTTATTCGCCGTGGATAATCCGAGGTTTAACGAGTTTAACGCGCTTGAAAAACAGGCGGAAGCGGATTTTGTCGGTTTTACGGCGAGTACTTGACAAACTTAACGCGCGGTAGTATCATAATATATGTTAAAACTTATTTTAGAGAAGGATTGTTATGGAAGAAAATAACGAGAACGTTCAGTTGAGCGAAAAAGAAGAGAGAAAGAAACGGTTAAGGGATCGCCGTATGGCGCGCCGCGCTAAACATAACGCGCGTATCGCCCGTTGTAGGTTTTTTAAAAATTTGTTCATCTGGTTTTTGGGCGTGATATTTTTGCCCGTTGCGATTGCCGCTACGGCGTTCGTAGTTCCGATCAGCGTTATTACGGGAAATAGCGGCGAATACGTCAGCGAAGATTTGAGCAATAAAAGCCTTTTTGAAGCGATAAAATACGCGGCGGGCAATTACGGAGAACTCGGCTTTGCGGATTTCCCGATAATAGGTAAAACCCTTAAAGACCTTGAAGATACCGATATCGGCGACGGCAAGACGGTGGGCGATATCATCAATATTCACGTAGACGACTTAAACGCGATAAAATTCGGCGACGAAGGCGTTGCGGATAAGGTCAGGGACTGCGTGGAAGTTATAGCGACTTTAGACAGCGTCGGCGGGACTAGTATGCTTGGCGATTTCGGGAATTTGAGCGTGTTTAGCGAAGCCGAAGAAGTAGGTACGTTTGCGAGTATGGACACTACGGCGGAAGGGTTTGACGCGCAGCAATATTATTACTTAAACGGCGAAAAGTACGAACGCGTATATAACGACGACGGCACGCCGACAAAAGAGTTCGAAGGCACGGAAACGGTTTATTATCCGCCGCTTGCGCAAGTTAAACTTGACGAACTTGTGAATATAGTTGACGACGCGTTCGGCAGGCTGAAAATCGTTTCTCTGCTTGAAACCTTTAACGCAGATAACGAAACGTTGGTAAAAATTCTCGGCGAAGATATGAAAGTCAAAGACCTAAAAGACGGGTTTGACATCAATACGGTATGCTTAAACGACGTGATGCCGAAAGACAGCGGAAACGAAAAACTTTACGAAATTTTACAGGATTTGACGGAAAAGGAAATAGATAACGAAATAGTCAGGAAGAATTACGACGAAATAACCATAGGCGATTTGTCGGAGAGTTTCAAAATCGAAAAGATAAAACTTGAAACGGTCGTCGGCGAATACGCTTTGGCGGACGATAATACTAAGCAGTTATACGACGTGTTAAGCAGCGCGTTGAACGACAAAGCCGTTTCCACGATAACGATAGAAGATTTGACAAGCGGGACTTTCAATATAGAAAACATCAGGCTTGAAACGGTTATGGGCACTTACGCTTCGGCAAGCGATAATACCAAAAAGTTGTACGACGTGTTAAGCAGCGCGTTAAACGATAAAGCCGTTTCCGCAATAACTATCGCAGATTTAACGGGTAGCGGGTTTAACGTAAACAGCGTTAAACTTAAAGACGTGCTGACGCTTGACGACGATACGTACGATATCCTTTGCGAAGCGGTGGAAGGCGAAACGAAGCCCGACAAGAACACTATAACGATAGGCGATTTGTCGAATATAGACATATACAACGTATCTCTTGATACCGTTTTGGATTTGGACGAAGAAGATACGCTGAATAAGATACTTAAATCGGCGGTAAACGGCACGGGTACGGGCGGCGCAATATTACTTAAAGATCTTACACCCGAAAACTTTGATACTTCTGCAATCTGCTTAAACGACGTAATGCCGTACAATCCTTCCACAAACAAAATGCTGTACGATATTTTACAGGATTTGACCGAAACCATCGTCGGCGGCGAAGTGGTGAGAAAAGACTACGACGAAATAACGATACAGGATATTTCGACCTTCAACACGGAAAAGATAAGACTTACGAGCGTTTTACCCGCAGCGGATAACCCCGATTTATACGACATTTTAGTGGATCTTGTGGACGGCGCGTCAACTCCGAGCGATATAACGCTTAGCAATTTATCTACGATTACGCCTACTAATATCCACCTGACTACCGTTTTACCGGCGGCGACTAACGAAACGCTTTATAAGATATTGCGCGACGCGACGGGCGTTTCGGGCGCAACGGACGAAGAAAAGAACAACAACATAACGTTAGACAGCCTTACTTCTTTTACGCCGAGTAATATTCACTTGACTACCGTTTTGCCCGACAAGGATGAATACGATAATCCAACGAACGAAACCCTGTATAACATTTTGCGTGAAGCGACGGGCGTTTCGGGCGCAACGGATGCGGAAAAGAATAGCAACATAACGTTAGACAGTCTTTCCTCGTTTACGCCTACTAATATTCACCTGACTACCGTTTTGCCCGACAAGGATGAATACGATAATCCAACGAACGAAACGCTTTATAAGATATTGCGCGACGCGACGGGTGTTTCGGGCGCAACGGACGAAGAGAAGAACGGCAATATAACGTTAGACAGTCTTTCCTCTTTCACGCCGAGTAATATTCACTTAAATACCGTGCTTGAAGACGTGAACTTAAACGATAACAGCGTTCTGCTTGCCCTTCAGGAGCAGAACATAGTAATAAGCGAGATAGGCGATGCGCTTAATAATCTTTCGCTGTACGAAGTTTACGGCAAAACGGTGTTCGTTGAAATCGAAGACGGTACGGAAATTCCCGTAGGGGCGAGAAGATTTAACAGGGTAGACGACGCAGACGGCAAACCTTTATATTTCGAGTATAATGCTGACGGCGATTATTATCTTAAAAATAATGCCGGTATCTGGCTGATACTTTGTTTCGATACCGCGGAATACGACGCAAACGATAACGTTATAACAAGATATAAAGACCCTGCTGACGGTAATCCGTACAAGTACGTCGTGGACGATATGAAAATACAAGACTTGCAGTCGGGTTCTAGTTCGGGATTTTCAAGGAAATTCAAGAACGCTACTTTAAAACAACTTATCGATACGGGGCTTGTGGACGATACTGCCGGTTTAAGTAATGACGTTAAAGCGCTTTCATTACAGGAAATAATAGCGATATTAGCAGATCCGGTAATACAGTCTTATATTGCGACACTATCTTAAAATTATTTAAAAAGCGTTGACAATTTGCGCTATTTATGGTATGATAATTCAGATTTTCCGCTTGGCGTATGCGGAAAACAGAAACCTTGCTTGGGGCAAAAGTCTCAAGCCGATTAAGTCCGGGAGGTAAAAAATTATGACTAAGTACGAAATGCTGTATATTCTCGACGTGGATTTAGCAGATGAAGCGAAAGAGAGTATCATCAAAAAGTTCGAAGATTTGGTTATTGCAAACGGCGGTTCGGTAGAAAAAACCGATCGTTGGGGAGTACGCAAATTGCAGTATCCCATCAACTACAAGACCGAAGGCTTTTACGTTTTAATGACGTTTGAAGCGGCAAAGACACTCGTCGTCGAACTTAAACGTGTGGCAGGCATTACAGACGGTATCGTAAGAAGACTGATTACAAAAATCTGATTTTTAGGAGAAAACGTATGAATAAAGTTATTCTCATAGGGAATTTAACCAGAGATCCTGAACTTTCCGAAACTCCGAACGGGGTTGCAGTATGCAGATTTTCGATTGCTGTATCGAGAGATTACGCCAACAGCGACGGAACGCGTGAAACTGATTTTTTCAATATAACGGTATGGCGCGGCAGGGCGGAAAATTGCGGGAAATATCTTAAAAAAGGCAATAAAGTTGCCGTAGTAGGTTCGCTCCAAAACCGTTCTTACGAAGATAAAGACGGTATCAAGCGCAACGTAACCGACGTCGTGGCAAGCGAAGTGGAGTTTTTAACTCCTAAGAACGCGCAAAGCGGCGACGACGACGCGCAACCGGCGCAAATCAAGCGCGAACGCCCGCAACTGGAAGCGATTGACGACAATCAACTTCCGTTCTGATATAGCGGGGCATCATAATTTAAGGAGAATATTTAAATGGAAGAAATTACCAATATAGCCCAGCCTGCGGCTGAAAATGCCGAAGCGGGTGCTGCCGTAAACGAAAAGGGCGGCAAAAAATTCGTAAAGCGTATTCCGCGTAAGAAAGTCTGTGCGTTCTGTCAGGCGAAAGCGGAAAGTATCGATTATAAAGACGTTAATACTTTGAAGAAGTATATAACTGAAGGCGGTAAGATTTTGCCCCGTCGTATGACCGGTACTTGCGCGAAGCATCAAAGACTTTTGGCTTCCGCAATCAAGCGTGCGAGATTAGTAGATTTACTCCCCTTCAAGGGTGAATAATTAAAAAACGCCGAAAATTTTCGGCGTTTTTTAATGCCGAAAACGTATTAAAAAATTTTTTAAAATTTTGATAAAATCGGGGTTAAAACGCTTTACAAAATTTGTCGAAAGTTGTATATTATGATTGTCGAAAGCGAGTGGCGCTTTCAACGTAAAATCGC
>JAFZYZ010000109.1 GCA_017615975.1 Clostridia bacterium
GCTCTTGTTCTTGGAACAGATTACCATTACTTTTCCGTTTCTCTTGATTACTTTGCACTTATCGCACATAGGTTTTACAGATGGTCTGACTTTCATTTTATTTACTCCTTTGGAATTTAGTTTATATCTTTAAGATTTGCTTCGCCAAGTTATTCTGCCTTTGGTTAAATCGTACGGGCTCATTTCGAGTTTCACGCTGTCGCCGAGTATTATTTTAATGTAATGCTGGCGAAGTTTGCCCGAAATATGCGCCGTTATTATATGTCCGTTGGACAGTTTTACTTTGAACATCGCGTTGGGCAATACGTCCACGACTACGCCTTCGGTTTCGATTACGTCGTCTTTTGACACAAACTTTATCCTCCTATTGATTTTTATTTTGTATTTACAGAGTTAATATCTCCGCACCGCTATCGGTGATCGCCACCGTGTTTTCATAGTGCGCGGAAGGTCTTCTGTCCTGCGTTTTGCACGTCCAACCGTCTCTCATAAACTCGACTTTGAACGTCCCCGCGTTGATCATAGGTTCTATCGCTATAACCATACCCGTTTTAAGACGGATGCCCGTGCCCTTTCTGCCGTAGTTCGGTACGGAAGGATCTTCGTGCATCTCACGGCCTATTCCGTGTCCTGTCAAAGCGCGAACCACCGAAAATCCGTTGGCTTCCGCGTGCGTCTGAACTTTATACCCGATATCGCCGAGCGGAGTACCGTCGCATAAGTTTTCTACTGCCTTAAAAAAGCACTCCCTCGTGATATTGACGAGTTTCACTTTTTCTTCGCTGCATTCGCCGATAAGAAAACTTCTCGCTGCGTCGCCCTGCCAGCCGTCTAATATAACGCCTACGTCCACGCTTACTATCTGCCCTTCTTTGATGATTATATCGTCAGACGGAATACCGTGAACCACGGTGTCGTCTATCGATATACAAGTTGACGCGGGATAGCCCGCATAGTTTAAGAAGGACGGAGTAGCGCCGAATGACGTTATATATTCGTAAGCAAGTTTATCAAGCGCCTTGGTAGACATACCCACTTTAATCTCTTTTTCAAGATATTTTAATAGGTCGCCCGTTAAACGCCCGCTTTTTCGCATACACTCGATTTCCGCAGGACTTTTAAGCGTTATCATTTCAAAACCTTTCTTATCCCGTCGAACACCCGTTCTATCGGTCTATCCGCGTCTATGACAAACAACTTGCCTTGGCTATCGTAATATTCGATAAGCGGCGCGGTCTGCTCCCTGTAAACGTTAAGCCTTTCTTTAACAGAAGTCGGATTGTCGTCTTCTCTTACATACAACTCGCCGCCGCAATGCGGACAATCTTTTCTGTCGCCTATAAAGTCGATATGAAAAGAAGATTTGCATTTTAAGCAACCGCGCCTACCCGTAAGCCTGTGTTCTAACTTTTCCAGCGGAATTGCGAGTTCTATTACCCTGTCGGGCGCGGCGAACCCGTCAAGCGCAACCGCCTGATAGGTATTACGCGGAAACCCGTCGAGTAAATAACCGTTTTTACAATCGGGTTCGGATAATCTGTTTTTAACGATTTCTATCGTCAAGTCGTCGGGACAAAGGTCGCCCGCGTCGATTATCGCCTTTATTTTCAAGCCGAGTTCAGTACCGCGTTTAATGTTGTCCCTGAATATATCGCCCGTCGATATATGTGGAATATTAAGCCCCTTGGAAATAAGTGCGGCTTGCGTTCCTTTCCCGCTACCGGGCGCGCCGAGCAATATAACTTTCATTATTTTAAGAACCCTTTGTAATTCTTCATCATAATTTGCGAAGTAAGCGCCTGATCGAATTCAAGTGCGACGGAAACGACGATCAGAAGTCCCGTTGCGCTGAACACGTTGACGAGCGTTTGTCCGCCTATCGCCTTAAACACGAGTGCAGGCACTAACGCCACGATGGCAAGATATATCGCACCGAAAAGCGTTATTCTGTTAGAAATCTTTTTCAGATAGTCTGCGGTAGGTTTACCGGGGCGTGTGCCTGGGATAAATCCGCCGTTCCCCTGAATACTCTTACTGATATCGTCTGGGTTAAACTGTATCTGATTATAGAAATACGAGAAGAACAGTATAAACAAGCAAAGCACTACCGTGTAGAGATAACTGCCCGTACCCATATAATCGTGCCACCATCTATAGAACGAACTGTTGTCGGTAGAAAGTCCGAACAAGTTCATAATAAGATCGGGGAAACTCAATATCGCGAACGCGAATATCAGCGGCATAACGCCGGAAGAGTTTACCTTAATCGGAATATGCGTGGACTGACCGCCGTACATCTTCCTGCCTTTTACCTGTTTCGCGTACTGAACGGGAATTTTACGTTCCGCACTTTCCACCGTAACGATTGCCGCGAATATTACGACAGCCGCTATAATGAAACCGATTAAAGACCAAGCCGCGGTGTTAGCCGTTGCGGGAACGAATAAATCCTTGAAAGTGTTAAGCAGCGAAGTGCCCGCCGTGGATAAAATACCCGCGAAGATCAGCATCGAGATACCGTTCGAAACGCCGTAATCTGTAATTCTTTCGCCCAGCCACATCGTAAACGCCGCGCCTGCGGTATATACGAGTACAAGGAAAATATAACTTAACGTCTTCAAAAACCCGCTATCACCGAAAAGATAAGTGAAATTTATCGAACCCTTGAACGCTACCAGAATACCGATTGCCTGCGCTACCGCAAGTATCAAGGTAAGGATACGCGTATAGGTGTTTATCCTGCGCCTACCTTCTTCGCCCTGTTTACTTAAACGTTCCAGCGCGGGAATACCGACAGTCAACAGTTGAATAATAATCGACGCGTTGATGTACGGTCCGATACCCATTGCGAACAGCGTGCCGTATTGCAACGCGCCGCCCGAAACGCCACTCATTATCTGTAAAAAGGTGTAGTTTTCAAGACCTTCGAAACTTGTTATTCCCGGTACGGGGATATAACAACCAAGTCTGTAAACGAATAAAAGCGCTATGGTAATAAGAATTTTTCTTCTTACTTCCTTAATTTTAAACGCGTTTACTATCGTCTGCCACATTTTACCCTCCTTATCTTTGGGGTTAGATTTGTTCCGCCGTGCCGCCCGCTTTTTCAATCGCCGCCTTTGCCTGCGCCGAGAAAGCGTTCGCTTTAACGGTAAGTGCCTTTTTAAGTTCGCCGTTGCCGAGAACTTTAAGACCTATACCGTCCTTAACCAACTTAATAAGTCCTTTTTCCGCGAGAACGTTGATATCAACGACTGCGCCCGCTTCAAAGGTATCCAAAACCGACAGGTTTACGATACTGTACGATTTTCTGAAATGGTTGTTGAAACCGCGTTTCGGTACGCGTCTGATAAGCGGCATCTGACCGCCTTCGAAGCCGGGACGAACACCGCCGCCGCTTCTTGCCCACTGACCTTTATGACCTTTACCGCTGGTTTTGCCGAGTCCCGAACCTATTCCCCTGCCAAGTCTTTTGGCGGGCGTGTTCGAACCGGTTGCGGGGCTTAATTTACCTATTTTCATTGTGATTACTCCTTAAACCTTGATTATCTTCCGAAAATTAAACGTTTTCGACTTTCAAAAGATAATTGACTTTTGCAACCATACCGAGTATGGCGTCGTTCGCTTCAAAAACCTTAAACGAATTGATTTTCGTAAGCCCTAAAGCCTTGACGATTTTCTTATGCGCGGGAAGAATCGCTATAGTGCTTTTTACAAGCGTTATCTTTATCTGATCACTCTTTTTAGCCATAACGCGCCTCCTTAACCGTTGATTTCCTGTACGGATTTACCGCGGATAACCGCGATTTCTTCCGCCGTTCTTAAAGAATTAAGTCCCGCGATTGCCGCTTTAACGACGTTTATCGGATTGTTCGTCCCGTGGGATTTAGTTCTGATGTTGGTGATGCCGACCGCTTCCATAACCGCACGAACCGGACCGCCCGATATAACGCCGGTACCTTCTTCAGCCGGTTTCATAAGAACCGACGCGCTGCCGAATTTACCGATAACTCCGTGCGGGATACTCGTCTCTAACAGAGATACGGGCTTCATATTCTTTTTAGCCCTTGCCGTCGCCTTATCGATAGCCTCCGGAACTTCGGTGGACTTACCGAGTGCGCAACCCACTTTGCCAGCGCCGTCGCCTACTACCACGAACGCCGCAAATCTCATATTCTTACCACCCTTAACAACCTTGGTAACACGGTTGATGGAAATGGTCTTTTTGACTAATCCGTCGTTTTCTTCCGCTCTTCTCTGCGGTCTGTTATTATCTCTTGCCATATTCGAATCTCCTTATTAGAATTTCAGGCCGCCTTCTCTTGCGCCGTCCGCAAGGCTTGCCACCCTGCCCGTGTAAAGATATCCGCCCCTGTCGAACACGACCGTTTCGATACCTTTTTCCTTTGCCTTTTTAGCGAGAAGTTTACCTACTTCGTAAGCCTGCGCCTTTTTATCCTTATCGGTAAGCGTATCTTTTATCGCTTTATCGAGAGTGGAAGCGGTTATAAAAGTGTTGCCCGCCACGTCGTCGATAAGTTGCGCGTAAATATGGTTAAGACTTCTGTAAACCGAAAGTCTGGGGGTTTCAGCCGTTCCTTTGACTTTCGCCCTGACTCTCTTATGTCTTTTTAATCTGTCCTGATTCTTGTTGATTTTGCCGATCATTTTTTTACTCCTATTTAATAACTTTTCGCGTTCCGTTAAACGCACTCGGCAGCCGCCTGAATATAAGCGGCCACTAAAAGCCCTTTAAATTTTAGCCTTTACCGCCGGCGGCCTTACCGACTTTACGTTCTATCACTTCGTCAGCGTACTTGATACCGTATCCGTGATAGGGTTCGGGTTCTCTTACGCCCCTTACCATAGCGGCAAACTGACCGACTTTTTCCTTGTCGATACCGCTTACCGTGATTTCCGTCTGCGAAGGACAATCAAGTTTGATACCTTCGATTTCGGCAATCTCTACGGGGTGCGAAAATCCTACGTTAAGAACGATTTTGTTGCCCTGTTTTGCAACCTTCCAACCTACGCCGTTTACCTGTAAGTTTTTGGTGTAGCCTTCGGTTACGCCTTTGATCATATTAGCGGTCAAAGCCCTGTAAAGCCCGTGTTTAGCCTTGGTAGGTCCTAAATCGTTAGCGCGCTTGAAGATTATAACGTTCCCTTCCATAGTGGGCGTGATAATCGGATCGTAAGCCTGCGTAAGAGTGCCTTTCGCACCCTTTACCGTGATAACGTTGTCCTTGAAGTCCACCGATACGCCGGCGGGAACGGTTATATGTGCATTACCTATTCTTGACATAATAAACCTCCTACCATACGTAGGCGAGAACTTCGCCGCCCTGATGCGCTATTTTCGCATCTTTCCCCGTCATAATACCTTTGGACGTGGAAAGAATAGAAATACCGAGTCCGCCTAAAACCTGCGGGATTTCGTCCGTTCCGACGTAAACCCTAAGTCCCGGCTTACTTACCCTTTTAAGTCCGGAAATAACTTTGTTCTTTCCGTCGTATTTAAGGGTAATCTTAATCGTGCCCTGAACCCCGTCGATAACTTCCACTTCGGAAACGTAGCCTTCTTTAAGAAGAATATCGGCTATCGCCTTTTTGGTGTTCGACGCGGGAATTTCAACCGTTTCGTGCTTCGCGGAAAGAGCGTTTCTTATCCGTGTAAGCATATCCGCAATAACGTCTGTCATTTCAGTATCCTCCTTTACCAACTGGCCTTTTTAACGCCCGGAATCTGACCTTTATATGCCAGATTTCTGAAACAGATACGGCAGATACCGTATTTTTTCAGAACGGCGTGAGGACGACCGCAAATGCTGCATCTCGTATAGGCTCTGGTAGAAAATTTAGCAGGTTTTTGCTGCTTATTTATCATTGCTTTTTTAGCCATTTTTTAACTCCTTTAATCCCTTACTTGTTAGCGAAGGGCATTCCGAGCAGCGACAGCAACTCTTTCGCCTCTTCGTCCGTGTTAGCGGTGGTGGTTATGCAGATGTCGAAACCTCTGATTTTTTCCACCTGATCGTAGGAAATTTCGGGGAAGATAAGTTGTTCTTTTACGCCCATAGCGTAATTTCCTCTTCCGTCGAAAGACTTGGTCGGTACACCCCTGAAGTCGCGCACTCTGGGAAGAGCGATGGATACGAATTTATCAAAGAATTCGTACATCCTCGTGCCCCTTAAAGTAACTTTCATACCTACGTTCTGCCCTTCTCTTATCTTGAAGTTCGCCACCGACTTTTTAGCCGCGGTGAGAATAGGCTTCTGTCCCGATATGAGTTTTAACTCTTCCTGCGCGAGTTGAATACTCTTGCCGTTGTCCTTTACGTCGCCGAGTCCGGAGTTAATAGTAATTTTGACGAGTTTGGGAACTTGGTTTACGTTCTTGTAATTGAACTTCTTGATAAGCGCGGGTACAGCCGTCTTTAAGTAAAGTTCTTTTACTCTGTTCATCTCTGCCATTTATCCTTTCCTCCGTCCTATTTAGCCTCGACGCTTTCGGCGTCTTTCTTGGTCTTTTTCTTGGTCGCTTTCTTGACTTCTTTGGCTTCTTTGCCGGCGTCTAAAACCGAACCGCATTTCTTGCAAACGCGAACTTTTTTATCACCTTCGGTCTTGTAAGCGATTCTCGTCGCCTTGCCGCAAGCAGGACATACTACCATAACGTTGGACGCGTCTATAGCACCCGATTGATTAACTATGGAACTTACTTCCTGCGCGCTACGGGCTTTCTTATGCTTTTTCTGCACGTTTATCCCGTCAACGACCACCTTATTGTCTTTCGGAAGCGCTACCAAAACCTTTGCGGTCTTGCCTGCGTCCTTTCCGGTTAAAACTAAAACCGTATCGTTCTTTTTGACTTTCATTGCAGTACTCCTTATAACACTTCGGGCGCAAGAGAAATAATACGCATATAATCTTTATCACGAAGTTCTCTCGCTATCGGCCCAAAGATACGCGTTCCTCTCGGCTGTTTCTGCGCGTCGATAATAACCGCCGCGTTGTCGTCGAAACGAACGTAAGTACCGTCGGGACGTCTTACGCCGTTGGTGCTTCTCACTATAACCGCCTTAACCACGTCGCCTTTTTTAACAGCGCCGCCGGGGGTTGCGGTCTTAACGGAAGCAACTATTACGTCGCCTATGTTGCCCGTTCTTCTGAAAGATCCGCCCAAAACCTTAATACACATCAATTCTTTAGCACCGGAGTTGTCCGCCGCTTTCAATCTCGTAAATGGTTGTATCATAGTGCGTCTCCTTATTTAGCCTTCTCGATAATTTCGGCAACTCTCCAATTCTTGTCCTTGGAAAGTTTTCTCGTTTCCACGATTAAAACCTTATCGCCTATTCCGCAGGCGTTGGTTTCGTCGTGCGCTTTGAATTTATGAGTCTTTTTAACCGTCTTTTTGTAAAGAGGGTGCTTAAATCTTTCTTCGATGGCAACGACTACCGTCTTATCCATCTTGTCGGAAACGACTATCCCTACCCTTTCTTTTCTTAAATTTCTTTCCATAATTCCCTACTCCTACTTCGCCGCAAGTTCTTTTTCCCTTAATACGGTCTTAACTTTAGCAATATCTTTCTTGCAAGAGTTAAGCGACGCGGGATTTTCGAGTTGCCCTATCGCGTGGCGGAAACGAAGGTTAAAAAGTTCTTCCTTTAAGTCCTTCAATTTGGTATTCAATTCTTCTACCGTTAATTCGCGGATTTCTTTCGTTTTCATTAACCTTCACCGCCTTCTTCTTTAATTTCCTGCGCCGTAAGATCCGACTTTTTAACAAACTTCGTTTTGATAGGAAGTTTATGTCCAGCAAGACGCATTGCTTCTTTTGCCTGTTCTTCGGTTATGCCCGACATTTCGAACAATACCCTGCCCGGTTTTA
>JAFZYZ010000110.1 GCA_017615975.1 Clostridia bacterium
AGATAAGTACGTCGGCGGTGCGGAACACGCTTGTATGCACCTGCTTTACGCAAGGTTTATAACCAAAGCGTTGCGCGATATGGGTTATTTAAAATTTGACGAACCGTTTAAGTCTCTCGTTCATCAGGGCGTTATTTTAGGGCCGGACGGTATGCGTATGAGTAAATCCAAGGGCAACATAATCGCCCCCGATCCGTACGTGGAAAAATACGGTTCGGACACTTTAAGGCTTTACCTTATGTTCGGATTTTCCTATACCGAAGGCGGACCTTGGAGCGACGACGGCATAAAGGCCATTATCAAATTTTTAGACCGTGTGGAGCGCACGGCGTTAAAAATCGGCGCACATCCCGCTAAATCTACGAATAATATCGGCAAAGAAGAGAAAGAATTACTGTATGCAACCAACTACGCGATAAAATGCGTGGACAGAGATATGGAAAACTTCTCCTTCAACACGGCGATAGCAAGGCTTATGGAACTTTTGAACGCGCTGACAAAATACGACCTGGTTGAAAACAAAAACAACGCCGTGTTTACCGAGTGCTTTACTAAATTTATACAACTTTTAGCCCCCTGCGCCCCGCATTTTTCGGAAGAAATCTGGGAAATCTTGGGCAAAAAGGATTCTGTATTCCGTTCTTCTTATCCGGTATGCGACGAAAAGGCACTTATACTTGACGAAGTGGAAATCGCGGTGCAGATAAACAGCAAAATGCGTACGAAAATGATCGTTCCCGCCGATATCGACGAAAACGGCATAAAAGAACTTATCAAAAAGGACGAAAAACTCTCCGCCGAAATAGGCGACAAACCCATTAAAAAACTTATTATCGTTCCCAAACGGCTTGTAAACATCATTTTATAAAATAACGTTTTAGGTACTATATGCCAAAAATTAAAACGATTTTACAAAAAGAACCACCGGAAAGATTTACCCCGACCGCACAGTCGGGGCTATCTTATTTGCAGGTGGAATCTCGCGTAAAAGACGGCTTGACTAATCAGACTCCGCAAAAATATTCCAAGTCCTATCTTAACATTTTCGTAAGCAATATATGCACCTTTTTTAACCTTTTAGGGCTTATCGTGGTTATAGCACTTATATTCTCCGGCGCGGGAATATTTGATTTCGTGTTCGTATCCGTCTATCTTATGAACATCGTTATAGGCATAAGTCAGGAAATCCGCGCGAAAAAGTGTATAGATAACCTTTCCCTTTTATCCGGCAAGAACACCACCGTCGTAAGGAACGGAGAAGATAAAGAAATCTCTCCTAACGAAATAGTCTTAGACGACGTTATAAAACTTTCCATAGGCAACCAAGTGCCGACCGATTGCAGAGTTTTAGAAGGCGAAGTCGAAGTGGACGAGTCCGTTTTAACGGGCGAATCCGTGCCGATAAAGAAAAAAACAGGCGACAGTCTATTGTCGGGCAGTTTTATAGTCGCCGGCGGCTGCTTGGTTATTGCCGAAAAAGTCGGCAAGGACAATTACGTTCAACAACTTTCCGAAAAGGCGAAAAAATACAAAAAACCGCACTCGGAACTTATGGAAGCGCTTAAACTCATAATCAGGATTTTAGGCTTCATAATAATCCCGATTGCCGCGGCGTATATGGTAAAATCCACCGTTTTCCACGATATAGAATTAACCGAAGCGATACACAGAACTTCCACTCTCGTTATAGGTATGATACCGAGCGGTATGTTTTTGTTAACCAGCCTTGCGCTTGCAGTAGGTATAATAAAACTCGCGGCGCGCGACACGCTTATACAGGATTTATATTCGCTGGAAATGCTGGCGAGAGTAGATACGGTGTGTTTCGATAAAACGGGTACGATAACCGACGGTAATATGACGGTTAAAGAACTAGTGCCGCTTACCGATTTAAGCGAAACCGAACTTTCCCCTCTTATCTCCGCACTATTAGGCACTTTGGACGATAAAAATCAGACGGCGATAGCCCTTAAAGAACGGTTCGGCACGGAGATAGGCTTTAAGGCTACGGCACAGTTCCCTTTTAATTCCAAACGCAAACTTTCCGCCGTGGAATTTCAAGGTAAAGGCGTGTACGCGCTGGGCGCACCGGAATTCGTACTAGATAAAAAGACTTTTTCGCAGATCGAAGAGAAAATCAACGGATACGCCTGTTCTGGGCTGCGCGTGCTGATATTCGCGCACAGCAATTCCAAGGTGGTAAACGACGAATTGCCGAAAGGCTTTACCCCGCTTGCCCTTATTCTGCTTGCGGATAACATAAGAAAAGACGCGTTTGCGACGGTAAAGTGGTTTAAGGATAACGGCGTGGCGGTAAAAGTCATTTCAGGCGACAATCCGATAACCGTTTCCGAAGTTTCCGCAAGAGTAGGCATAGAAAACGCCGATAAATATATAAGTTTAGAAGGGCTTTCGGACGAAGAAGTGGAAAAAGCCGCTCTGCAATACACCGTATTCGGCAGGGTTTCGCCCGAACAAAAGGCGATACTGGTAAAAAGTATGAAAGCCGCGGGACACACTACCGCAATGACGGGCGACGGCGTAAACGACGTGCTTGCGTTAAAAGAAGCCGACTGCGCCGTGTCGGTGGCGTCCGGCAGCGACGCGGCGAGAAATATTGCGCATATCGTTCTGCTTGATAATAATTTCAACAATATGCCGAACGTGGTGTTCGAAGGGCGGCGCGTAATCAATAATATACAGAGTTCCGCCTCACTTTACCTTATGAAAACCTTTTTCACTATGCTGGTGGCACTCATTACCCTGTGGCTACCGTTCGTGGAAAAATACCCCTTCGAACTTAAACAGATGAACCTTCTGGAAATACTTATAATAGGTATTCCCTCTTTCTTCCTGTCCCTGCAACCAAACAAATCACGAGTGGAAGGCAGATTTTTGAACTACGTTATCAAAAAATCTCTGCCAAGTGCGCTTTTGATGGTGTTAAGCGTAGGCGTGGTGGAAATATTCAAAATGATACTCGGCGGTGCATACGCAGACGACGTGTATCAGACTTTATGCGTGTACGCGCTGACTTTTTCGGGACTTATCAACCTTGCGCTTATATGCAAGCCGTTTAATAAATACAGAACGGTTCTGCTTTCTCTGACGGCTTTGGCGCTTATAGGCGTGTTCCTGATAACGGTGTTCTTAGGACTGCCTATGCTTGGGTTCGTTAAACTTGCGCCCATTTCGGAATACTACGAATGCCTTATATTGATTACGGGAATAATTATAGTGGATTTCCCGCTTGCTATCGGTCTTC
>JAFZYZ010000111.1 GCA_017615975.1 Clostridia bacterium
CCTGTCTAAAATATTAAGCGCGCCCGCGCACGCGACGGGATTGCCGCCGAAAGTAGAACCGTGATCGCCGTAGCCTAAAACCTTTTCCGTTTTTTCGCCCATTATGCACGCGCCGATAGGCAGCCCGCCGCCAAGACCTTTAGCGGTGGTTATTATATCGGGCTTTATTCCGTAATGCATATACGCGTAAAGTTTACCCGTTCTGCCGTTGCCCGTCTGCACTTCGTCGGTTATAAAAAGTATATCCTTTTTTTTACACAGCGCGTAAACTTCTTTCACGAACTCATCTGACAGCGGATTTACGCCACCTTCGCCCTGCACGCACTCCACCATAACCGCCGCTACTTTATTGTCGTCAATAAGTTTTTTAACGCCGCCAGTATCGTTTGCGCCCGCGTACAAAAACCCGTCGGGAAATGGTGCGAAATTCTTATGAAAAACTTCCTGTCCCGTCGCCGCAAGCGTGGTGATGGTTCTGCCGTGAAAGCCGTTTTTAAGGGTTATTATATTGTAATAGTCCTTGCCGTACTTGTCGGCGGCGTACTTTCTAGCCACCTTTATTGCGCACTCGTTGGCTTCCGCGCCCGAATTTGAGAAAAACACCTTTTTCATACCCGTCTTTTCGCACAGCGCTTTTGCAAGCAGCGCGCACGGCTTGGAATAATAAAGGTTAGAAGTGTGCTGAAAGGCGTTAAGTTGACTTATTACCGCCTTTTTCCACTTCGCGTCCGAAAATCCGAAGGTGTTTACCGCAATCCCCGCGCCCATATCTATATATTTTACGCCCTTATCGTCGTAGCAGTAAGCCCCTTTGCCTTTCACGATATTTATCGGAAACCGCGCGTAAGTATTCGCAATATATAAATTATCGAGTTCTCGTATATTATTCATTTTTATCGCCTACAAACATAGTTCCCGCGCCTTCGTCGGTCAAAAGTTCTGTCAGTATGGAATGCGGAACTCTTCCGTCCATTATTATCACTTTTTTAACGCCCTTGTCTATCGCCGTTATGCAGCAATCGACTTTGGGTATCATACCGCCCGATATTACGCCTGTCTTTTTTAGTTCCGCGGCTTTAGAGACTGATATTTCGGGAATAATACTCGTCTCGTCGTCCTTATCCTTTAACACGCCCGCGATATTCGTCATCATAATAAGCCGCTTGGCGTTAAGCGCGCCTGCAATGAACGCCGCCGCCGTGTCGCCGTTTATGTTATACGCGTTTCCGTCGTTATCGCACCCTACGGTCGATATAACGGGAATATAGCCTTTGCCTAAAAGGTCTAAAACCGGTTCTATGTTGATTTTGGTAATTTCGCCGACGAAACCTAACTTTTCGTCTTTACTCTGCGCCTCTATAAGTTTACCGTCTATGCCCGAAATGCCCATCGCCTTGCCGCCTTTCATTTCCAGAAAGTTGACAAGCGACTTATTGACTTTGCCCGAAAGCACCATTTGCACGATATCAACCGTTTCCCTGTCGGTGATCCGCAGCCCGTCCACAAATTCGGCTTTCTTGCCGAGTTTTTCCATCATTTCGGAAATCTCAGGTCCGCCGCCGTGGACAAGCACCACTTTTACGCCGATAAGCCATAAAAGCACTATGTCTTCCATAACCTGTTCTTTTAAAGATTCGTTAACCATAGCGTTGCCGCCGTATTTTACGACGACGATTTTGCCCGTATAGTTCTTTATGTACGGAAGCGCCTGCGTAAGCACTTCGGCACGCTGAAAACTCGAATAATTCTTATCCATAAATTTACTCCGAAATTCTTTACCCTAAAATTAAACTTTAAGTCCTGTAATCCCCGTTGATTTTAACGTAATCGTAGGTTAAATCGCACCCCCACGCCGTCGCGGAATACTGCCCCTGATTCAGCCGCACTATAATATCTATATCGTTTGTCGAAAGCACTTTTTTGGCAAGTTCTTCCGAAAAATCCACACCCACGCCGTTCATACACACGGTTATCATACCGCTGTCAGAAAAGAACGCCACGTCGATACAGTTAATATCCACGTCCGCCCCAGAATACCCGATTGCGCAAAGCACCCTGCCCCAGTTTGCGTCCGCACCGAACATCGCCGCTTTTAACAGGCTGGAACACACGACGGACTTTGCCACCTTTTTAGCGTCTTCAAGCGTTTTAGCGCCGTAAACCTTACACTCTAAAAGTTTGGTAGCCCCTTCGCCGTCGGCGGCGATTTTGCGGCACAGCGCCACGTTTACCGTGTTAAGCGCTTTCATAAACTCGTTAAAATCTTCGCCGTCTTTATCTATCTTTTCGTTGCCCGCCATACCGTTAGCAAGCACCGCCACCATATCGTTGGTGGAAGTGTCCCCGTCGATACTTACCATATTAAAGGTGGACTGCACGTCCGTTTTAAGCGCTTTTTTCAGCATTTTGTCGGAAATATTGCAATCGGTGGTTATAAACACCAGCATAGTCGCAAGGTTAGGGTGTATCATACCGCTGCCCTTGGCGATTCCGCCCATCCTGCAAGTCTTGCCGTTTATCTTAAACTTAACCGCTATTTCCTTTTCTTCGGTGTCGGTAGTCATAATGGCTTCCGCGGCAAGCGAAGAACCGCTTTCCGATAAGCCCTTTACGAGTTCGGGAATACCTACTTTAATAGGGGCTATATCGAGTGGCTGCCCGATAACGCCCGTGGACGCAACTATAATATCTTTATACGGAATTCCGAGTGCCTTGCCTAACTCTTTACAGGTGTCTTCCGCCACCTTTTCGCCGCCCTTATTGCAGGTGTTGGCGTTCCCGCTGTTGCAGATAACCGCCTGCGCCTTACCGTCCGCAATATTGTTTTCGGTAATTATTAGCGGCGCGCCCTTGACAAGGTTAGAAGTATAAACCGCTGCCGCCGTGCACTCTTTTTCAGAATATATAAGCCCCAAATCCCTTTTAGTGCGGTTTTTGCGTATTCCGCAATGCACGCCGCTTGCCTTAAACCCTTGCGCGGCGCACACGCCGCCGGAAATTATTTCCATACCCATCTCCTATAATTTACAATACAAGCCCCGTCGTTTCTTCAACGCCGAGCATTAAGTTCAAATTCTGTATCGCCGCGCCACAAGCGCCCTTGCCTAAATTATCGAACCTTGCCGTAAGCAAAATCCGTTCTTCGTTGCCGTAAACGGAAACTCCCATACAGTCTTTACCCGCGTAAGCACCCGCAGATAAAAACTCGTTCTCCTCTTCCGACGCAAACTTCACCACTTTTCCGCCGTACGCTTTTTTATAACACTCTTTTATATCGTTTATCCCGCCGTTTATCTCTTTTGCAAACACGGGAACTATAACTTCCATACCGCGCGGAAAATCGGCTACGACAGGACAGAAACAGGGCGAATTCTTCAATCCGCAAACCGTGCGCATTTCGGGAAGATGTTTATGCGTCTGATTTAACCCGTACGCGCGCGGCGCGTTATATAGTTCTGGCTTATCCGTCTCGTACTCGGCAATCATTTTTTTGCCGCCACCCGTATATCCCGTAAGCGAAAAACAGGATAACAGCGCGTCTTTATCCACTATCCCCGCCTTAATCAGCGGAAAGATGAGTGCGATAAATCCGCTCGCGTGGCAACCGCAGTTAGCAACGCGATTTGCCGCCGCAATTTTTTCCCTATACCCTTGAATTTCGGGAAAACCGTAAATCCAGCCGCTTTTTACCCTGTGCGCGGTGGACGTGTCTATCACCTTAACCGACGGATTTTTTATCATAGACACAGCCTCTATCGCCGCGTCGTCGGGCAAACACAGAATAACCGCGTCCGCGTTATTCAATTCTTCCTCTCTCGCGTACTTATCTTTCCGTAAATTTTCGGGAAGTACCGAAACTTTAAGGTCCGCACGGGCTTTTAGCCTTTCGGTTATATTAAGCCCCGTAGTCCCCGCGCTGCCGTCGATAAAAATTTTATTCATAGTCGGTCTCCCCTTATCTGATTTGTTTTTATTATAAACTAACCCGTTCGTTAAAGTCAATCGTTTTATATGCATTAAATCAAAATTATTTTATTTTTTATGCAATTTTATCGGGTTTATGTGTTTTTTATGCGCATAATTTACAATTTTATTCGCATTGTACGGCAGAAATATAAAAAAGCGGCGGCAAAACTAAACGTTTTGC
>JAFZYZ010000002.1 GCA_017615975.1 Clostridia bacterium
CCTGCGGAAGCAAGTATCGTAGTGTCGGAAATGGGCGAAACGTGGTCGCCGAACACAGCGCCGCCAAGCGTTGCCGAGACGGTAAGCACGGCAAGAGTGCTGGTGTTTTCACCAAGCAAAGTCGTGGCGATGGCAATCAAAATACCGAACGTGCCCCAAGAAGTTCCGGTTGCAAAGGATATGCCGCAAGCAAGCAGGAAGAACAGCGCGGGGAACAGCCATTGTACGGAAAGTCCCGCGACGTTTTCTTGAACGAATTGTTGCGCGTCAAGATAACCGCCTTTCGCGCCCATAATGCCGGAAATGGTCCAAGCAAAAACTAAAATCAGTATTGCGGGCGTCATGGACTTAAAGCCTTGAACGATGCTTTCCATTATGTCCTTAAAACTAACGACTTTCGCTATCATATAGTAAGCACCGATGACAAATAATGCAAAGGTAGATCCTATTGCAAGCGAAGGTCCTGCGTCGCAACTCGAAAACGCGTCTATAAAATTGTTTCTGCCGTGGAAGAACCCGCCGTTATAAATCATACCGAGAACGCAGAAAACTATAAGCGTTATAACGGGAATAACGAGATGGCGGACTTTGCCTTTGGGGTTTGCGACGATAGATTTATCTTCGTCGGTGGGAAGGTCGGTTTCGCCTGCGTTAAGGTCGTCTAAAAAGTCAGCCGCGTATTCGTTTTTCTTCATTTTGCCGAAGTCTATTTTATAAATACAGAATACGAATACCATTATCAAAGTAAGCACGGCGTAAATATTAAACGGAATAGTCGATATAAACGCAATCAGTCCGTCGCCGCCGAGTTCGCCCGAAACCGCCGCCGCCCAAGAAGAGATAGGCGCGATAATACATACGGGCGCAGCCGTGGAGTCGATTATCCAAGCGAGTTTAGAGTGAGAAACTTTAAACTTGTCCGTTACGGGGCGCATCGTCGAACCTACGGTAAGGCAGTTAAAGTAGTCGTCAACGAAGATGAGGCATCCGAGTCCCGCCGTTGCAATAAGCGCGCCACGCTTATTGCGTATGCGATTCTGTGCCCACTCGCCGTACGATTTAGCGCCGCCCGACTTTTGCATAAGCACGACGAATATTCCGAGAACTACAAGGAATACGAGAATAGGCACGTTGCCGCCTACCTTTTCACTCATAACCTGAAAAGAAGTATCCATCGCGTCTACGGGATTGCCACCGACGTAAAACATGCCGCCGACGAAGATACCGACAAACAGCGAAAGATAGACTTGTTTGGTTATGAGTGCCAAAACTATTGCTACTAACGCGGGCACGAATGCCCAAAAAGTTCCGCTCATAAGAGCCTCCTTAAAATAAAATCAAAAATCACGGCCATTAAATAGCCGTGATTTTTCATCTTTGGTATTTAATAGCGCAACGCGGGGATAAGCCCTGCGACAGTCGTAAACGTGTTCCGTTTACGCCCAGACCGAAAATTTCGGGGTAAAATTTCCGTCTTCGGCAATCTTTCCTTTCCCGCGCGGAAACTTTTCACCCCGTCCCGCGTTTGTCATAAAGACTGCGCCTCTATTTATTTTTTATACGAATAATATATAACTTTATCCGAATATTGTCAACGATTTTAGCGAAATTCTGCGTAAAATTTTAAAAAACGCCGAAATTTGCGATATTCTGTAAAAAAACGGTTGACCTTGCGCCCTTAACGGTGTACAATAAAACCATAAATAAATAAGAAGGTTTTCGGCAAACACTTCTATAAAACAACCGACAGAGAGAGTATTGTACTCCCCGTTTCGGGCGTTTGCCGAAGCGGGGAGTTTTTTATGGATAAATTTGCGGAAAAACAAAAAAACGGCAGGGCGTTTCCTACGCGCGCGCTTGCCCGTGCAGGCATAATTGCGGCGCTATACGCGGCGCTTACTTGGGTTTTCGGCGATTTGGCGTACGGACCTTTGCAGGTCCGCCCTGCGGAAGCGTTATGTATGTTGCCTATATTCTTTATAGAATCCGTGCCGGGACTTTTCGTTGGGTGCGCGCTTGCAAACCTTTTGTCCGGCTACGGAATATACGATATCGCTTTCGGAAGTCTTACCACTCTGCTTGCCGCAATTCTTACCTTTATGATAGGTTTGTTATTCCGCCGCAACCTTCTTTCCGCTATTTTAGGCGGTATTCCGCCCGTGCTTTTTAACGCAATCGTTATTCCCTTCGTTATTATTCTGGGCGACGCGGGAACTCCTATGGAGGCGTACTGGACGATGTTCGGCGAATTTATGCTTACCCAAAGCGTGTGGTTGTACGCGCTGGGTATTCCGCTCTACTTTGCCGTTAAAAGACTGCGGGGAAAGGGCGTTAAGGCGTTCGGATAATATCCGTTATTGCGTCTATTATTATATAATGTATAAAACACGCATAAAAAGTTGCCGCAAACG
>JAFZYZ010000112.1 GCA_017615975.1 Clostridia bacterium
CGTATTCGCAACCGTATTCGCGCTTTCTGCTATAAACGCCGTATTAACTCCCGACACTTTGCGCGGCGTAAGCCCGCCGCGGCACATAGGTGCAAACTCGCAGTAATCGCAAGTCCCGCTGTACGGCGAAGGCACTATAACCCCCTCGTTTAACTGTTCCGCCGCCTGTTCCGCCATAGCGCGAACGTACTTTTGCACGGCGGAAAGGGTTGCGGCGCTCACCGCTTCGTTCTTGCCGCTTATCGGCACGAATTCCTTTTCGCTTTCAGAAACGCACCCGTCTTCGGCGGCGGTTTTGCCTTCGGCAAGGGGCGGTGCTTTTTCGCTTTCTTTCTTATAGTCGTCGTTTACCCTTAAATAGTACGCGCCCGAAAGCGTCTTATCGGTTATCGCCAGAGAATAGAGATACAGTTGCAGTTTCACACCCGTAAAAATCTTATCGTCCAAGACTTCCGAACCGCCCGTTTTATAGTCGATAATGCGGAAATAATCCCCGCACTCGTCCACCCTGTCTATCTTACCCGACAGCCTGACCTTCCCGCCCGAAAGGCTTACCGCGGGATAGCCTTCGCTTTTCTTAACGCCGTCGCCGAACTTAACTTCCAGCCCGTTTTTGCGCGGGCGGAACGCCGACGAGAAATACCAGCGCGAAAGGTTATAGCAGTATTTTTTGCACCCTTTAATGGCAAGACTTAAACTGAACGAACTTTCCGCGTCGTCAAACTTAGCGTACTCGTCCTTCTTAATAATGTCCGCCTTAACGCTGTCGAACAGCGCGTCGGACTTCTCTTCGTCCGTCGCCTCTTCCACGCGCGCGATAAACCCGCGGAATATCTCGTGCATAAGATTTCCTACGGACAGGGCGTTCACCTTGCCCGTGTCGCGCTGCTTTACTTTAAGCGTGTGTATTAAAAAGGAACGGTAAGGGCAGGCGTAGTAGTCTTCTATCGCCGTGGGAGACGCAACGCCACGCAAAAGCGCGCCCGTTTTGCCGTCTAACCGTATCTTTATTTCCTTATTTGCGTAGTTTACTATGCGTTCGGGCGCGCCGATAGTCGCCGCGTAAAATCCGCTTTGCACCGAAAAGTCGTTTATGGTTAGCCCCGCAAACCGCCCGCAATCACGGGAAAAGGTGCGCATACCTTGTTTTTCCGTTATATACCCGTCGTGCGGCGGGAATTTCGACAGCGCAAAATACTTTTCGGTAAAAGTCAGGATTTCCGATTTAACCGTAGCCGACCCCGTAAAGTCAGACAGCGGATAGGATAAATACAGCCCGTCCTGATACGCCGAAAGCCCCAACGCCGCGTCTTCCCGTACGCGGTGGTTTACCACGCGGATTTTGGGTTCGACAAGCAATTTTATCTCTTCCAGCGCGTCTATATCCCCGTCGGAAAGTAGCGCAACGTCTTCGCAGAACGCAGGCACGTCGCCCGTCAGGTTTGCGGCGAACAGGTACTTTGCCTTCGCCGCCGCCGCGCTTTTAAAGTCGCCTATAAACACCGCGTCGTTATACTGCGGAATAACCGAGATTTCCATAGCCGCCGTACCGCTTGCAAACAGCGATTTGAATTCCGACGGCTGGTACTTAAAGTCGCCCAAAACGAACTTCATTTCGGCTATAAGGTCTTTTATCTTCTTCGCCGACTGGCGGTTTATCTCCGCGTCTTCGTTCTCGTTAAGTTCGGTAAGGTAAGCGGAAAGGTCTTCTGTCTTTTCGTCGGTTAACAGCCTGTCCAAAAGACTGCGCACGTCAAATCCGCCTAAAAAGGACAGGATATATTCTCGGAACTCGTTAAAGCGCGCAAGATCTTCCCCGTCCGCGGGATAAACGAACGGCTTTTTGAATTTATCGTAGCAAATATCGTACCTATAAAGATAGTTTTCGAACCTGTCTGTAAAATTCTTATCAGACGAGATATAAGGATTTTTAAAAAACGCTGAAAGCACGGGGATTTTAAGCCCGCGTATAAATAAGTCGCAATAGGAAAACACAAGCGTTGCCGCTGGGAAATTTTCCGCTTTTCTTTTCGCGTCCAGAAAATACGGGATACCGAGTAGGGAAAAATGCCGCTTTATCGCTTCCTTGTATTCGTCGCCGTCTTTAATTATAACGGTAAAGTCGCGATAGCGTAAATTTTCGTCCATTACCTTGCGTTTAATCACTTCGGCAATCCTTTCAGCCTCGGCGTTAACGCTTTTAGCGGCAAGAAAGAAGGCTTTCGGCTTTTTACCGCCCACGCTTAACGCGGATTTATAAAGCGGATTGAAAAGCCCGTCTTTTATAATTTTTCCGCCCGCGGAATAATCGCTTAAAACGGTTTTTTCGGCAATGGAAACGCCGGCGGCGGCGCACAGCGACCTAAATTCCGCCGCCGCTTCGTTTACGAAAGCAAAAGTGTTTTCGCCGCCAGTTAAAATAGCCGTGCAGCACTCCGCGCGGGATAAAAGCGCTAAAATGGCCTGCCTTAACTGTACGGTAAAGCCCGAAAAGCCGACTATAAACACGCGCGCGCCCTTTATCTCTTTATTATTCGCTATAACTTCGGGCAGCAGCGACAGCGCGGAACTCTGATCCAAAAGATTATTGTCCGCCATATATTTTTCGTACGCCGCGTACACTTCCGCCACGTCTTTAAGTTTAGCGGACAGTATGCCGTCGGTATTTTCTGCGGCAAACTTTAATTCTTCGGGCGAAATTTTAGCGCTTTTTAATTGACTGATAAGTTCGAACAGCGCGGTTGAAAGGTTGTTTTTGTCCTTTTTAAAACAGTAAAGGGGCACTTCGGACAGGATTTTTTTAATCGCCATAGCCGAACCTTCTTTGGACAAAAGCGAAAGGTTAGGTTTTGCCGCGCGCAAAAAGTTGCCGAAAGAATACACTTCGGTATTAAGCGTGCCCGAAAACGCCGCGGCGATTGCGCGTTCCGCCATAAGCGATAACTTTTCTTCGCAGAAAATAAAATTCTTATGCGTTAAATCGTTCGCCCTGCCTTTTAGTTCGCCTACAAGCAGCGGAAAAATATTAAAACGGGAATCGGTTATAACGAGTTTTGCCTTCATATCTTTTTTATTTTAACATATTCGGTAAACTTTTTGTGGATTTTGACGATATAGTTTTACAATTTTTTTCTTTTATGGTAAAATTATCTCAAATAAAGTTTAATTTCGGACGGATACATTATGAAACGTAAATTTATTATCTTCCTGACGGCGCTTATAACCGCCGCGTGCGCGGTGCTTTACGGCTGTTCCTGCGCAGGCTGTTCGGGGGACGAAACGCTTGCCTTTTCAAGCGCTTTCAGCGGCGGAAACAAGCCTTCGGCAAACTATACCGAAACGCTGAATTACAGCGTGGAATACTCTGCCGATTATCTTTCAAACTTCAAAAAGGACGCGGGGCTGGATCAGTTTTTTACCTTTGAATACGAAGAAGGATATTACGGTTCTGACTTTAAGATTGCGTTGCCAAGCGAACTTGCGGAAATTAAAAGCGATATTAAATCGGATATTACGGTATATAAATTCACCACGATGTTTTCGGTAAAATTAAAATTCCTGACGCTTAACGGCGCTGCCTGCGATTACGAACACGAAGAAACTATTAAAACTTCGGCGTATATAGCGGCGGCGGATATGTCTTTCGCGCCTATTTATACGGAAGAAGAATCTCAGTACTGCGTCGTTTCAGTATCCGGCGATAAAACGGAAATATCCGTGGAAGAAAGTACAAATACAACCCTTTACAATAAAGACGAGTATATTAAAACTCTAACTTATCGCGAATATAAGATCGACGAACAAAATATAGACGGCATTAAACCTAAAACGAAAACGGACACAATCGATTACGATTTCCGTTCGGTAATAGACAACGCGGAACTTTTATTCGCGCTGCGCGGCGTAAGCCTTGCGGAAGAAGATAATACGGTAATACCCGTCGTATCGGCAGCGTATAACGATCCCACCCCGCTTAAAATAACCAACGTTAAACGCGCAAGCGAGAATATGACTATATCCTACGTTAAAAACGGCGTGCCTACGGTTATCGACGATAAGCCTATAACCTACAACACCTTGGAATACCGCAAAAACACCACCAACGCGGCAGGCTGGGCACAATCCGTAAACGTGCAGGCAAAAGCCGCGGGCGACAACGGCGAACTTGATAACCTTGCCCTGCCGATTAAATTTGCAAAACCGCTTTTCGTATATAGCGGCGGAAACGTTGTAAAGATGGGTAGTTTAGTTTTCACGTTAACCGAGGTTTACGTAAACAACTGATAAAAAATTATAATAAAAATCGGCGGC
>JAFZYZ010000113.1 GCA_017615975.1 Clostridia bacterium
GGCAAGCAGCAACGCCAGAAACAGCGGCAGGGCTACCTGGTATATTCCTACTGCCACGATAAGTTCTTATGACGGTTATTTCTGCGTGTTCGCACAGTACGATACCGAAGATACGGCGAACGCCAAAGCGATAAGCGCGCTGACCACTATTTTCTCTAATTCCGACTACTATACCGAATACGTTATATATTATACCGGCGAATACGGCGATCTTACTTTCCACGCGGCATTAAAATCCGACTGGGCTGACGCCGACACGGGGTACGACGCTGATAATAAGACTTATAACGGGGATACGGTGTTCGAAGCGGAAGGAAACCAACTCGTTTGTTATAATTATAGGACGGTAAGGATTCCGAATTCTGTAAGCGGCGAAATTACCGCGAAAGTTAAATCGATTAAAGTAAAATAAATCGGGTATAAAAAACCGACGGGGCTTGAATTCAAGCCCCGTTTTTACGTGTTTTTGACGCCGATTATTTTGCCGCCTGAAATATCGAAAGTAAAATATTCCACCGAATACTTGCGTTCCGCAAGTTTATATATAAAACCTATTTCGTTTGGGTTTCTGAATACCGGCGGTGGGGTTATTCCTATGAATTCCCCGAAAAATCCGCCCAGTTTATCGGCGTTTTCCTTAACGCTTTCCGAAAGGTAGAAATTAAAATCTCCGCCGCATAAAAATTCTTCGCAAAAGGCGTAGGGTATAAGACTTTCGGGAAGTTTTTCTCTGTCGAAACTCTCGCTTGCCTTAACGCTTTTTGCGCGTTCTTTTATAGCGCAATCGGTGTGCGAATAGAAATATTCGTGTAAAATTTCGTGCTTTGCAATATCTTTTAGTCTTTCCGTACAGGTAAAGCCCGTTGGGGTTATGCTGAATTCGTCCGTTTCCGTCGAAAGCAAAAGCGCGTTTTCCTTTATTCCGTAAACTTTTAGTATTTTTTTGTCCGCACAGGGTAGCGTGGCGAAAATAAGGTTGGAATTTACCCCTTCACCGCGCGTAAATTCGGCGGATAGTGGCGTAAAGGCAAGCGTTTCGGCAAAAAAGCCCGTCTGCGTTTCTAAAGAAACTTTGCAGCCGTTTTCGGTAAACACCGTTATCGTTGCGTCGCGGAATTTCGCTTGGTTTATAACGGAAAACCCGCCGCTATGTTCGGTTTTCGTTAAGCGTATAAAATACCCGCCTTTAAGGTCGGTTATAGTCGCGTTTTCGGGCGGGTTGCTTAAAAACTCGTCGTCTAAATAGAAGGCAAACCCCGTGCCGTTGCCCATAAGCGGGCAGATTTCGGTTAATGGATACGGTTTTTCAAAATTGCAGAATTTTACCGACTTATTCACCGTTCCGAAGATTACGCCCTGAAATTTTATCACCGCGGGAAAGTCGCAGAAAAAATAAAAATACATTTCCTTCTATTTTATGAATAAAATCGCCGCTGTATGTCAATACCTTAAAAAACGGATTTTAAGGAGTAGAGTATGAAAACTTACGGTTGCGATAATAAAGATAAGGTTATTCCTGCGAAAGATTTCGTGATAATAAGGCTTAAAAAAGAGATAGATACCCTTGCCGATAGACTTTCGGAAAGGCTTAAAAAAGAGAACGAATTACTCAAAAAAGAGATAGCGGTTTTAAAGGGCGAAAACGCAAGACTGTACAGGGCTTTGCGTGAAAAAAACGGTATACTGCGCTTTAACGCGTAAGGCGTTAAAATTATTGACAAGTATATGGAATTGTGGTAGAATAATTCCCGTATATCCGTGTGCGGGAAACGGTTTAAGTTTTTTGCGGCGGGCGTACTAAAATTTTTCAGCGTTTTAAGGTTCTTTATGGATTTATTTACCAAATGCGAAAAGTACGAATACGTTAAACAAATGAAAGCGGCGGGCATTTACCCCTATTTTCATAAACTTGAAACCAAGCAAGCACCCGAAGTCGTTATGGAAGGTAAAGACATAATAATGATAGGTTCTAACAACTATCTGGGGCTTACTTCTCATCCCGAAGTTATGGAAGCGGGAATAAAGGCTATCGAAAAGTACGGTTCGGGGTGTTCGGGCAGCAGGTTTTTGAACGGCACTTTGGATATTCACGTCGAACTCGAAAAAGAACTTGCCGAATTTTTACGTAAAGAAGACGTAGTTACCTTTTCCACGGGTTTTCAGAGCAATCTCGGCATAATTTCCGCAATCGCGGGCAGAACCGACTATATTCTCTGCGATAAGGAAAACCACGCGAGTATTTACGACGGTTGCAGGCTTTCCTTTGCGAAGATGCTGCGCTACAATCACTCGGATATGGAAGATTTAGAACGGCAATTACAGACCGTACCCGACACGGCGGGGATACTGATAGTAACCGACGGCGTGTTCAGTATGGGCGGCGATATATGTAAATTGCCGGAGATTGTTAAACTTGCCAAAAAGTACGGCGCGAGAGTTATGGTTGACGACGCGCACGGCTTGGGCGTTTTGGGCGCGCACGGCAGGGGCACGGCGGAACATTTCGGCTTGGAGAAGGAAGTGGATATCTATATGGGTACTTTTTCCAAATCTCTCGCAAGTCTCGGCGGCTATATGGCGGCAAGGAAAGACGTTTGCGAATACGTTCGCCACAATTCCCGCCCGTTCATCTTTTCGGCGTCCATTACCCCCGCAAGCGTAGCGTCGGCAAGGGCGGCGCTTTCGATACTTAAAAGAGAACCGGAACGGGTTAAACGTCTTGCGGATATAAGCAGTTATATGCGCAATAAATTAAAGGACTTGGGCGTTGCTCTTCGCGATAGCGGCGACAATACGCCGATTATTCCTATCTATACCTACTTTAACCGCAGAACCTTTATCGCCTGCAAAATGCTGTTCGAACGCGGCGTGTACGTAAATTCTACCATATCGCCCGCAGTTCCCGTCGGCAGCAGTCTTATCCGTACAAGTTATATGGCAACCCATACGGAAGCGCAGATGGACAGGGCGGCAAAAGAAATCAAAGCGGTTTTAGACCTTGTAAAAGACATAGACGATTAAAATTTTTATACATGTTGACATCTGTAAACGCAGATTTGTCGACATGTTTTTTATTTAAAACATATCAATCATATTATTAAGGAGCGAGATGGTTTTTTCTTCAAGCATTTTTTTGTTTGCTTTTCTTCCGATAGTTTTTTTATTTTATTTCGTTATTTTCAGAAAGAAACGAAAACCGCAGAACATATTTCTTTTTATCGTAAGCATAGTTTTTTATGCATGGGGAGAACCGATATTCGTTCTTTTAATGTTAGCGACAATTGTTGTTAATTGGTTTTGTGCGATTAGGATAAATAAAACCGCATGTGGGAAAAATAAATTATGGCTTACGCTAGGTATTGTCTATAATGTAGGAATTTTATTTGTTTTTAAATATTTGCTTTTTGTTTTAGATAATCTCAATTTAATCTTTAATACAAATCTTTTAATCAAAGGATTTAGCCTGCCTATCGGTATCTCGTTTTTCACTTTTCAGGCTATGTCATATCTTATCGACGTTTATAGAGGGAAGGACCTTGTACAGCGAAATCTTTTGTATGTCGGTCTTTATATTTCATTTTTTCCGCAACTTATTGCAGGGCCTATCGTCAGATACGAAACGGTTGCCGACCAAATTAACAATAGAACAGAATCTTACGAACTCTTTTCAGAAGGTACGGCAAGATTTATTTTCGGTTTAAGTAAAAAAGTTATTTTAGCAAATTCTCTTGCTATTATTGCCGATACCGCCTTTGGCGGAACTACGCTTGCCTGTTCGATGGCATGGCTTGGTGCTATCGCATATGCGCTTCAAATATTTTTTGATTTTTCGGGATATTCAGATATGGCGATAGGGCTTGGCAAAATGTTCGGGTTTAAGTTTAACGAAAACTTTAATTATCCATATACCGCAAGGTCGATTTCCGAATTCTGGCGCAGATGGCATATATCTATGGGAACTTGGTTTAGAGATTACGTTTACTTTCCGCTTGGCGGAAGCCGTGTAAAAAAACCGAGAATGATATTGAACCTATTTATAGTGTGGCTGTTGACAGGATTGTGGCACGGCGCAAATTGGACTTTTATCGTTTGGGGGCTATATTATTTCTGTTTTATAGTAATAGAAAAATTAATCGGCAAAAAATTAAACAGCGTTCCGAAAGTTTTCGGCGTTTTATATACATTGATTTTAGTCCTGTTCGGTTGGGTTTTATTCCGTTCCGATAATATTGCGGCGGCGTTTACATATTTTAAGGCGATGTTTTCTTTCGGCTCAGGCGGTTGGGATATTACGCTTATTTATATCAAAGAAAATGCAGTCATTTTAGTTTTTGGCGTTTTGGCTTGTATGCCGATAGTTACGTGGTGCGGACGTGTCATCAAAAACGAGTATTTAAAACTGAGTTTAAAAATCATAGTGTTGATAATTTTAGCGGCAGTATCTGTTGTCTATGTCGTTAAAGGCACGTATAATCCGTTTATATATTTTAATTTTTAGGTGCTTTATGAAAAAAGTGTATGAAAGAATAATATCCATTATTTTTGTCGGATTTATTTCTATAACATTATTATTTTCTTTATTGTTTAATTGGCATACGATGTTAGAGAGTTTGTATGAAAATAAAGATAAAATATTAAACGTTAGATTGTCGTCTGAATACGTAAAAGACGTTATAGACAGCATTGACTCCGCTTATACGGAAGGCGTTTTTTTTAGAAAGCAATACATTGATATTTACGGTGGATTGCAAAAGATGTCGGGCAAATCTATAATCTGGGATTCGAACCCAAACAACACGATAATGATAGGCAGCGATGGCAAGTTATATTCGTCGGGAAATATCACGATGAATTTTGCGGACTATTATAGTAATAAAGATATCTTAAATAAATATGCTGAAGCGGTTAGCGATTTATCTATGTTTACGACACAAAACGATGTGGACTTGTTGTTTTTTCAGGCTCCTGCAAGATACGATGCGGATGAGATTAGTTTACCGATAAAAATTTCCGACACGTCCAAGGATAACGTTGATTATCTGTATTCTCAATTAAAAGATAACACCGATTTAACGGTGTTAAATTCCCAAATACTTTATAAAGAACAAGACATTGATTTTGCAGATTTGTTTTTTAAAACGGATCACCATTGGAATATAAAAACGGCGTTTTGGGCGTATTCCGAAATTTGCAAGGCGTTGAATAATTATTATGATTATAAAATTCCGGAATTATATTTTAATATTGATAATTATATAAATTATGTAATTCCTTCGTCTTATTTGGGTTCTTTAGGGGTGCGTACAGGGGGGCTTTTTGCAGGACGAGACGATTTTGATTTAATCTATCCTAAATTTGAAACCGATTATGTCAAAACAATCTGTAAAGTTGATAATTTAGATATTTCAAGGGGTGGAGGAATTCAATATAAAGGTAAGTTTGAGGAAGTGATTTTATCGGATGTAAATAAGTTAAAAAGCAAAAAATCGGAAATTATTTTTGGATCATATGTTTCTTCCGACAGAAGTGAAGTAATAATAGAGAACCGAAAAAGTGCGACGGATAAAAAAGTGTTGATTCTGAAAGATTCGTTTGCTTTGCCTGTATCTGCTTTTCTAAGCACTTGTTTTGCCGAAACACGGTTATTGGATTTAAGGTATCAACACGAAAAAAGCGTTAAGGAATATATATTGGACTATGCTCCCGATGCGGTGCTTATTATATATAATCCAGGTGCATATAGTGATACGTTTTTCAATTTCGATAAAAAAAATTAAAGTTTTATATCTCATAAGTTAAGCGACTTATGAGATTTTTTAAAAATAAAAAAAATGTATCAGTATGCCGTATTTTTTGCTTGACGACAGGTTAAAATAGTACTATACTTTTAATTGCAACCGATTTGGTTGCAATTACGGTTAAAAAAGTCAAGGACGGGTAAAATGAAACTGTCTTCAAAAACGCACTACGGGCTTATGGCGTGTCATATCTTGGCGGAAAACTATCCGGATAGCACCGTTTCCGCAAGCGCGTTGGAAAACCGAATTTCCGTTTCGGGAAAATATCTTGAAAAGATAATGCGTATGCTGTCCGCGCGCGGGATAATAACCGCAAACCGCGGCGCAAGCGGTGGATATTTTCTGGCAAAGCCGCCCGAAGAAATTAAAATCGGGGAAATCGTTCGCGCGCTTGAGGACGATATGAGAATAATCGGATGCGTGGCAAAGGGCGGCAAATGCCGTTGTCCTTCGCAAGCGGTCTGGAAAAGGCTTTACGACGGGATAAACGAAGTTTTAGACGGTATGACTTTAAAACAAATGCTTGACGGCGATATACAAGGAGAGTTAAATGCGTAATATTTATTTCGACCACGCGGCGACTACGCCCATTTGCGAGGAGGCGTTCAATAAAATGAAGCCTTATTTTACGGAAATTTTCGGCAACGCTAACAGCCAGCACGCTTTCGGGCGGGAAGCGGTTAAAGCGGTGGACGAGGCAAGGGATAAAATAGCGGGCTTTATAAACTGCAAGCCTAACGAACTGTATTTTACTTCTGGCGGCACGGAAAGCGACAACTGGGCGCTTCGCGGGGCGGCGCACGCTTGCGCGAAAAAAGGTAAACACCTTATAATAAGCCCTATTGAGCACGCCGCTATGCTTTCCACGGCAAAAGCGCTCGAAAAGGAAGGTTTTACCGTGGACTTTATGAAAGTGGACGCGGAAGGGTTCGTGGATTTGGAACACTTAAAGTCCATAATCCGTCCTGATACCACCTTCGTCGGCTGTATGATGGCGAACAACGAAGTAGGCACGATAGAACCGATAAAAGAGATAGCAAAAATCGCGCACGCTCACGGCGCGCTGTGCTTTACCGACGCGGTGCAGGCGGCAGGCGTATTAAAAATAGACGTAAAAGAGTTAGGCGTAGATATGATGAGTATGAGTTCGCATAAAATCTACGGGCCTAAGGGCGTGGGCGCGCTGTATATAAGAAACGGGCTTTTAATCGACAGCATAATAACGGGCGGGCATCAGGAACGTATGAAACGCGGCGGCACGACCAACGTGGCGGGCGTCGTCGGGTTTGCGGAAGCGTTCGCTATTGCCGACCGCGACAGGGAAAAGAATTTCGAGTACGTAAGTTCTCTTCGCGACAGGTTTATAGATAGGGTGATAGCGGAAGTGCCGTTCGTAAAACTCAACGGCCCGTATAAAAAGGACAGGCTGCCCGCAAACGCCGATTTCTCGTTTAAGTATATCGAAGGGGAATCCATACTGTTCTCGCTTGACCTTGCGGGAATAGCGGTGTCGTCGGGTTCGGCGTGTTCTTCGGGTTCGCTCGAGCCGTCGCACGTTTTGCTTGCTTTGGGGCTGCCCGAAGGGCTGGCACACGGTTCTATACGGTTTTCGTTCGGCAAGCATAACACGGTGGAAGAAGTGGATTACGCGGTGGAAGTATTAAAACAGGCGGTAAACAGACTTCGCGAGATGTCGCCGCTTTTCAAAACGGAAGGAGAAATAAAAAATGTATAACGAAAAGGTAATGGAAGTATTCAAAAACCCCAAAAACGTGGGTGAAATAGAAAATCCGGACGGGATAGGTACGGTGGGCAACGAAACCTGCGGCGATATAATGCAGATTTCGTTAAGGATAGAAAACGACGTGATAGTTGACGCTAAATTCAAGACTTTCGGCTGCGCGGCGGCAATCGCTACGAGTTCGACGGCGACCGAAATGGTAAAGGGTATGACGGTTGACGAGGCGTTAAAACTTACCAACAAAATCGTGATAGAAAAACTCGGCGGACTGCCCGCGCAGAAAATTCACTGTTCGGTACTTGCCGAAGAGGCGATAAAGAAAGCCATAGAAGATTATCGCGCAAAACAGGCGGCAAAAAACGCATAATTCGGCAATATTTGCGCATACTAACCCGCAAAAGGGGGAATTATGGACGATAAATTCGTATGGGGCGTAGCACTCGGTATGCTTGGCGGCGCAGTCGTTGCGACTAATTCGGTAAAGGCGCGCCAGATGGTTAAAGCGGGGCAGGCGCAAGTAGTGGAAAAAGCCGAATCGCTGACTAAAAAGAAAAGCAAAAAGAATTCTAAATAACGAAAATGGAAAAGGCGGGATTTTATTTCCGTCTTTTACATTTAAAGCCTTGCGAAAAAAAAACGAATATGTTAAAATATTTTCCGTGGAAAGATTTCTGTGTCTGGATATCGGCGATAAACGGATAGGCGTGGCGGTATCGGACCCGTTCAACAGTTATGCTTTGCCGGTTGCGACCTATTCGCGCAAGAACTTGAAGACCGACCTTGCTTTTATGGCGGATTTGGCAAAGGACAAGTGCGCGACGGCGTTCGTGTGCGGATTGCCCGTGAATTTCGACGGTACGCCGTCTGTTCAGACCGAAAAGGCGAAGTTCTTTATAGAAAAACTTGAAGAGACTACGGGGTTAAAGGTGTATGCTGTGGACGAACGGTGTACGACGGTAGAGGCGGAAGAAACGCTTATTTTTCAGGGCAAAACCCGTGAAGAACGGAAAGCGGTGGTAGATAGTCTTGCCGCGGCGAATATCTTGCAGGGATTTTTAAACGATAAAAAGAATAAGGAGTTAAAATAATGGATAAAGAAAACAAAAAGCACCATTGTGATTGCGGGTGTGAACACGAACATACTCACGACGAACATTGTGATTGCGGCTGCGACGATTGCAACGACGATATCGTAGAACTCACCGCCGACGACGGCAGAAAACTCAAATTTTATTTCGTGGGCACGATAGAATATAAGGGTAAAAACTATTCGGCGTTCGAACCGGCGGAAAAAATCGACGGTATTGACGACGACGATTTAATAATTTTCGAACTCTCGGGCGACGACGAAGAGACGGCGGATTTACTTCCCATAGAAGACGAAGGCTTACTTAACGAAGTGTTCGAAGAGTTTTGCAGGGTACTTGAAGAAGACGAACTTGCTGACGAAGCGGCAAGTTTAGAACCCGACGAAAAGTAACGGGGGTACTGTTTTAGGCTAATAATAAAGGGCGTAGCAAGTTTTGCTGCGCCCTTTTTATATAGTGCAAATGCGATTAAAATTTTTTCAGGTTTACCGTAAAGGTGGTAAGGTTGTTTTCGCTTTCCACGCCCACCGTGCCTTGGTGCAGTTTTACTATGTGCGACACTATCGATAAACCGATGCCGTTGCCTTCTCTCTGCGCCGTCTTGTTTTTCTGGTAAAACTTATTGAAAATGTTTTTAAACTCTTCTTCGGGGATGGTTTCGCCGTTATCGGTAATTTTAACCGTTAAAAAGTCGTCGGAATTTGCAATTTCAACGGCGATAACGCTGCCCGTGAACGCGAATTTTATCGCGTTATCCAAAAGGTTTATCCATACCTGCTTTAGCATATCTTCGTTGCCGCGATAGGTGAATTCGTCAAAATCCAACTGAAAAGATATATTCTTTTTATCCCACTTTTTTTCTAAAAGCAAAATGCAGTTTCTTATTTGTTCCGACACGTTAAAATCGGTCGTTTCGGTTAAAATATTCTGGTTTTCTATTTTTGAAAGGTTTAAGATATTCGTCGCCATATCTGAAACGCGGTCGAGTTCTTCTTCTATTATTTTAAGGTACTCGGTGCGCTTTGTTTTTGGCAAATCGTCTTTTTTAAGCAGTTCCACAAGCCCCTTAACAGACACTATCGGGGTTTTGAACTCGTGCGAGAAGTTGTTGATAAAGTCCGAACGCAGTATTTTGGTGTTTTCGAGTTCGTTTGCAAGCGCGTTGAAATGGTCGGCAAGTTCTTTCATTTCGTAAGAACCGCCGCGTTCCAGCCGCACGGAAAAGTCCCCGCCGGCGAGTTTTCTTACCCCCGAAAGCAGTTCCCAAGACGGTTTTAGCACCAGCCTGCTTATGCCCGCCGTGATTACCGTGCCGACGAGTACGCCGGACAGAATAAACGCCGCTATTATCCAGAACCCGTCTTTAATAAGGTCTTCGTATATGGCTGCGTCAGAATTTAAAAACAGATACAGCGCGGCAAGCGACATTACCGTTATAAACAGGATTACCGACGCAAAACTGACTATAAATATATACATCAGCCGTTTGCTAAGGTCTATATTCTGTATTTTTCCTTTAAGTGTGAATTTCATACTTTTTTTACCGCCTTGTAGCCTAATCCCCTTATGGATTTTATCTCGAATTCTTCAAAGTTTTCAAATCTTTTCCGTAGCCGCGCGATATGCACGGTCAAAGTCTCTTCGCCCGAATCGGAATCGTACCCCCAAATCTCGTCCATCAGTTGGATTTTAGTGAAAATTTTGTCGGGGAAAGAGAGAAGTTTATAAAGTAGCAGAAATTCCTTCTGCGGAAGTTCCTGCGTTTCACCGTTTTTGGATACGGTAAAGGAATCGTAGTTAAGCACCACGTCGCCTATCACGATTTTGCGTTCGTTCATTATTTTGGCGCGGCGCAGCAGCGCTTTAACGTGCAGAACAAGTTCTTCGGTGTCAAGGGGTTTCGTCATAAAGTCGTCTATTCCCGCTGTAAAGCCTTTTTTGCGGTCTTCCGCAAGTTGCTTTGCCGAAATCATTAAAACGGGCAGTTCTTTATCGAACGCACGGAGTTGTTCGGTAAATTCGTACCCGTTTAAATTCGGCATCATAATATCGACTATCGCAAGGTCGAACTTTTCACCGTCCAGCATTTCAAGCGCCTGTTTGCCGTCGGTGGCGGTTTTTACCGTGTAATGTTCTGCCTCGAACACTTCTTTTAATAAAAACCGTATGTTTTTGTCGTCGTCTATAACGAGAATATTAAACATTATCGTTTTCCCCGAAAATTTATAGATTATATAAATTATACTTTAATATAAAAGCCTTGTCAATACAAAAACGCGGGGGAAAGCAGTCGCTTTCCCCCGCGTAAAATCTGCAAAAATTTATTTGCACTCGTCGGCTTTGCCCGCGCAGCCCAAAACGTCTCTTAATTTATGACGTACGAGTTCTTTGATGTTCGCTCTCGCGGGTTTCAAGTATTCGCGCGGGTCGAATTTGTCGGGATGTTCGTTGAAGAACTGGCGGATAGTACCCGTCATAGCAAGTCTTAAATCGGAGTCGATATTGATTTTGCAGACGGAGAGTTTAGCCGCTTCCCTTAATTGTTCTTCGGGAACGCCGATAGCGTTCGGCATTTTGCCGCCGTTTTCGTTTACCATCTTAACGTATTCCTGCGGAACGGAAGAAGAACCGTGCAGAACTATCGGGAAGTTTGGAAGTCTTCTGCTTACTTCTTTAAGTATATCGAAACGGAGTGCGGGGGGTACTAAAATACCCTTTTCGTTTACCGTGCATTGTTCGGGTTTGAACTTATATGCGCCGTGGGAAGTTCCGATAGCGATGGCAAGCGAATCAACGCCCGTACCTTTAACGAACTTTTCCACGTCTTCGGGGCGGGTGTAAGAACCTACCGCGTGGCTGACTTCGTCTTCAATCCCCGCGAGAGTTCCGAGTTCGCCTTCGACCGTTACGCCGTATTTATGCGCGTATTCGACGACTTTCGCAGTTTCCGCGATGTTTTCTTCCAACGGGTGAGACGAATAGTCGATCATAACAGACGTGAATCCGCCGTCGATGCAGGATTTGCAGGTGTCGAAATCAGGACCGTGGTCAAGGTGCAGCACTACGGGAATTTCCGGACATTCGATAACCGCCGCTTCCACTAATTTAACGAGATATGTGTGGTTCGCGTAAGCCCTTGCGCCCTTGCTGACCTGAAGTATCACCGGCGCTTTTTCTTCTTTACACGCTTCGGTGATGCCCTGTACTATTTCCATGTTGTTTACGTTGAACGCGCCTATAGCGTAGCCGTTCTTGTAAGCCTGTTCAAACATCTTCTTGGAATTGACCAATGCCATTTTTTGTTCCTCCGAATATTTATAAAAATTTTATCTGTTTTTTTCGGGAATTTTCCCGAACCTTTATTATTATACAAAAAAATTACGCCGTTTGCAAATAAATTCGCGTTTATTTCGCGTTTATACCAAAAATACTTTGCAAAACTTTTCTTAAAGTTGTATCATTATAAGGAAAAAGTCAAAAATACCGTTAAAGGGGGCGCTTATGCAAGACGAAAGAATCGTTAAACTTGCGAAAAACCTTATAAACCAGTCCTGCAAACTTAAAAAAGGCGAAAAAGTGCTTATCGAAGCCAAGGGCATAGACTATATGCTTATAAACGCGCTTGTAAAGGAAGCGTATAGCGTCGGCGCGTATCCGTTCGTGGAAATTTTCGATAACCGCGTTTCCAGAGAACTCCTTCTCGGCGAAACGGAAGAATACGCAAAGTTAAAGGCGAAGTTCGACGGATACCGGATGGCGGAAATGGACGCTTATATCGGAATAAGGGGCGGTGAAAACTGCAACGAGAACGCCGACGTTCCGAGTGAGAAATTACAGATAGATAGCGAGTTCTATTCGCACCCCGTTCACCACGAAATACGCGTTAAAAAGACCAAGTGGGTTATTCTTCGCTATCCAAATCAAGGCATGGCGCAGCAGGCGGGTATGAGTACCGACGCTTTCGAAGACTTTTACTTTAACGTGTGCAATCTCGACTACTCAAAGATGGACAGGGCTATGGACGCGTTGAAGTATAGGCTGGACAGGGCGGATAAGGTGCGCATTATTTCGCCGAACACCGATATTTCCTTTTCCATAAAGGGGATAGGCAGTAAGAAGTGTTCGGGCGACCACAATATTCCCGACGGCGAAATCTACACCGCGCCTGTTAAAAACAGCGTGAACGGCGTTATCACCTATAACACCCCGTCCGTGCAGAACGGCTTTAAGTACGAAAACGTGTCCCTGACCTTTAAGGACGGCAAGATTATAAGCGCGACGGGCAACGCGCCAGATAAAATAAACGCCGTCTTCGACACCGACGAGGGCGCAAGGTACGTCGGCGAATTCGCGTTCGGCGTAAACCCCTACGTCGTAAAGCCTATGGGCGATATACTGTTCGACGAGAAAATCTCGGGTTCTATACACTTTACCCCCGGCGCGTGCTACGACGACTGCTATAACGGCAACGTTTCGGCGGTGCACTGGGATTTGGTGCTTATTCAGACAGAAAGTTGCGGCGGCGGCGAAATTTATATCGACGGCGAACTTATCCGTAAAAACGGCAGGTTCGTTCCCGAAGATTTACTTTGCTTAAATCCCGAAAATTTAAAATAATCGCGTTAAAACGATTGACTAAAATCCGCCAAAAATTTATAATATAAAAGAAAATTATTAAATTAATGTTTAAGGAGAACATAACAATGTCCAAAATCACCAAAGTAGCAATCAACGGTTTCGGTCGTATCGGCCGTTTGGCTTTCAGACAGATGTTCGGTGCGGAAGGGTATGAAGTAGTCGCCATCAACGACTTGACCAGCCCCAAAATGCTTGCGCATCTTCTGAAATACGACACGATGCAAGGCAACTATGCGAGATCGCATAACGTCGAATATAAAGACGCCGTTTTAGCGGAAGACGGAAAGACCGTTTTAACCCCCGGTTCTATTATCGTGGACGGTAAGGAAATCACCATCTACGCTAAAGCGAACGCCGCGGAACTTCCCTGGGGCGCGCTCGATATAGACGTCGTTTTGGAATGCACAGGTTTTTATACTTCCAAAGCAAAGGCGCAGGCGCATATCGACGCCGGCGCGAAGAACGTCGTTATCTCCGCACCTGCGGGCAACGACCTTCCCACTATCGTTTACAACGTAAACCACAAGACGTTGACCAAGGACGATCACATTATATCGGCGGCTTCCTGCACGACTAACTGTCTTGCACCTATGGCGAAAGCGCTTAACGACTACGCTCCCATACTTTCCGGTATTATGACTACCGTTCACGCTTACACCGGCGATCAGATGATTCTTGATGGACCGCAGAGAAAGGGCGACCTTCGTCGTTCGAGAGCGGGCGCTATGAATATCGTTCCGAACTCGACGGGCGCGGCTAAAGCAATCGGTCTCGTTATCCCCGAACTCAACGGCAAACTCATCGGCGCTGCACAACGCGTTCCGACCGCTACCGGTTCTACCACCATTCTTATCGCGGTGGTTAAGGGTAAGGACATCACGAAGGAAGGCATTAACGCCGCTATGAAGGCGCAGGCTACCGAATCCTTCGGCTACAACACCGACGAAATCGTTTCTTCGGACGTCGTAGGTATGAAGTTCGGTTCGCTTTTCGACGCTACCCAGACTATGGTAAGCAAGATCGACGACGATACCTATCAGGTACAGGTTGTATCCTGGTACGACAACGAAAATTCTTACACCAGCCAGATGGTAAGAACTATCAAGTATTTCTCCGAAATCAAATAATTCGGAAAATCCCGAAAACACGAATGCCCCCGCGGGTTTCCCGCGGGGGCATTTTTACGGCAATTATAAAACTGTGTCAAACGTTTGCAAAAAATCGTATAATGTGGTATCATAATATAGTCCCTTTCGCAAAATATATGATAGGTGTGAGATGAATTTAACCGAAATTCTTAAAAATTATCCCATAGACGGGCAGAATCCGTCGTGTTGTCCTGTAAAAGCGGGGCATATAAACGACACTATGATTTTGACGTTCGGTTGCGGTACTTCTGAAAAGTTTACTTTGCAGCGTATCAACGATAAGGTTTTCAACGTGGAAAAACTTATGCATAATATCGTGCTGGTAACTGATTTTATTCGCGCTAAGACGGCTGCGCGCGGTGGCAATCCCGATAAGGAGTGTCTTACCGTGATCAAGACCAAAGACGGAAAGTCTTTCGTTAAAACCGAAGACGGGTATTACAGAATTTATCGCTATATCGAAGGCGTGTCTTATCAGGTTGTTAAAGAACCGCAGGAATTTTACAGATGCGCGCAGGCGTTCGGCGGTTTTGCCAACGCACTTGCTGATTTCGACGCTACGCAGTTGTTCGAGATAATTCCCAAATTCCACGATACCGAAAAACGTTTCCGCGACTTTACCGCGGCGTTGGATAGCGACGCGTGCGGCAGGGCGAAAGACGTTCGCAAGGAAATAGACTTCGTGTCGTCGCGTAAAGATTACTGCGGGCGTATAGTTTCCAAGTTAAGTAGCGGCGAAATACCCGTAAGGTGTACGCATAACGACACCAAACTCAACAACGTGGTATTCGATAAAGAAACGGGCGACTGTATAGCCGTCGTCGATTTGGATACGGTTATGCCGGGTAGTTTGTGCTACGATTTCGGCGACGCGATAAGGTTCGGGTGCAATACTTCTACCGAAGACGACAAGGATCTTTCGAGAGTTAACTTCGACTTAAACCTTTTTAAGACTTTTGCCGAAGGTTATCTCAAAGCGGTAGGGAACGGTATTACGGACGCGGAAGTAAAGCAACTTGCGTTCAGCGCGATTTTAATGACTTACGAGTGCGGTATGCGGTTTTTAACCGACCATTTGAACGGAGACACTTATTTTAGAATTTCGCGTGAAAACCACAATCTTGACAGGGCAAGAACGCAGTTCAAACTCGTAGAAGATATGGAAAAACTGTTGCCTGAAATGGAGAAAATAGTTGCCGCTTGCACCAAATAAAAACATACGGTTATAATTTAAGCCCCCGCGCTTATCGGCGCGGGGGCTATTTTATTGCAAACCACAATATATTGTGGTAAAGATAAAAAAATTTTACAAGATTTTGTAAAAAACCGTTGACTTATGTTTTGCGGTGTGGTATAGTAAAACC
>JAFZYZ010000114.1 GCA_017615975.1 Clostridia bacterium
CGCAGTTTTTTACCGTTAATTGTTATTTTTTTAATATCGCCAAAATCAAAGCAGGGGAATAGTGGCAAGGTAGTCTATATCTTGCCTGTCTTTCGCGTTTCCTTCGGCAAGCACGAACAGTTTTTTATAGATAATACCGCCCGCTTTCAAAACTAAATCTTCCAGCCCTTTAAGGCTTTCGCCGGTGGATACCACGTCGTCTATTATCGCCACCTTTTTGCCGCGGATTATATCGACGTCGTGTTTAGACAGGTAAAGTTCCTGCGCTTTGCCCGTGGTTATAGAAGAACCGTAAGATACGGAAATTCCGTCCTGCATATACAGTTTTTTAGCCTTTCTCGCCACCGCGTAAAAGGGGTGGTTAAGTTCGCGCGCGACGACGTGCGCAAGTTGCAGCCCTTTAGATTCCGCGGTTATAACCACTTCCGCACCCTTAGCAAGTTTAGCCAGTTCTTTGCCGCAATGTTCGGTCATAGCGGGCGCGCCGTGCAGGTTGAAAAACGCGATTTTCACGCCCGACGGAAGCGCCAAAATAGGCAAGTCCGCCTTAAAGCCTTTGATATCTACCGTCAGAAATTCGTTCATAGTTAGGTTTTAACTCCGATAAAAATTTTTTACGATAAAATTTTATCACAATTCGCGCGTTTTGTCCATTTATAAAATCATATATTCTTTTCAGCGTGCATAATTTTTACAGGAAGGGGGGCTTTTTAATGAATTATCACGCCAAAAGCGCCGAAAGGGTATTAACGGAATTAGGTTCGACTAAAAACGGGCTGTCGGATGCTGAAATCAAGGTGCGTCAGGCAAAGTTCGGCAAGAACGAACTTAATAAAAAGGTGCGGAAGAGTTTTTTCGCGCGGGTGTTTTCGGCGCTTAAAGATCCGATGCTGACCATTCTTGTAGTCGGTTTTTTCATCACGCTGTTCGCGAATATCGGTAAAGAACTTAAAACGGGCGGCGGAGATTTTACCGAGTGTATAGGGATTTTCGCCGCGGTGGTGCTTTCGGTATCCATCACGCTTATTATGGAAGGCAGTTCGGAAAAGGCGTTCGAAGCGCTTAAAGGTATATCGGACGGCGTTGCCGTAAAGGTAAAGCGGGGCGGAAAGGTTCAATTCGTGCCGCAGAAAGAACTTGTAGTCGGCGATATCGTCTTAATAGAGAGCGGCGACAAGATAACGGCGGACGGGCGGCTTATAGAGAGTGAATATTTAAAGGTGGACGAATCTGCGCTGACGGGCGAAAGCCGCGCCGCCGAAAAGGACGCGGACAGAGTTCTTGCGGCTGGTGCGCATCTTGCGGAACGGGTAAATTGCGTATATTCTGGAACTTTCGTATCTAACGGGCGTGGCGCAATGGTGGTGGCGAGTATCGGCGCGGATACCGAAATGGGCAAAATAGCGGGCGAACTTTCCACCGAAATACCCGAAGATTCTCCGCTTTACCGCAAACTTTCCAAACTCGGAAAGAGCATAACCGCCGTGGGGGCGGCGTGCGCGCTTGCGGTGTTTATGATGTCGTTTATGCGCCTGATTTTTGCCGGTGCGCTGTCTTTCGACACCGTTTCCGACCTGTTTATATCCTGCATAGTGCTTATAATAGCGGCAGTGCCCGAAGGGCTGCCGACCATAGTCGCCGTTTCTCTGGCACTTAATATGATACGACTTGCGGGGGAAAAGGCGCTTATAAAAAAGATGATAGCGACGGAAACCACGGGCGCTGTCAGCGTTATCTGTTCGGACAAAACGGGCACTTTAACTATGAATAAAATGGCGGTAGTGGCGGTGTGCGGCAGCGATTTCTGCGTAAAACCCGAAAAGGATTTTAAAAGGGTTCTCGTGGAAAATTTCATACTCAATTCCACGGCGGAAGAAGTGATGGACAAAAACGAACGCTTCCGCGGCAGCGGTACGGAGTGCGCGCTGTTAGAAGTGGCGTACAGGCGCGGGGAGACGGTAAAGTTAAGGGAACGCTTTAAGGTTATAAAGAGAGAACCCTTTTCTTCCGAAAAGAAGTATATGATAACGGCGGTGGAAACGCCGACGGGCGCAAGGGTGTATATAAAGGGCGCGCCGGAGAGGGTGCTTTCGTTATGCGCCGCGACTAGAGAGCAGAAAGCGGGGCTACTGTCCGCAATATCCCTGCACCAGAGTAAAGCCCGCCGCGCGCTGTGTTTTGCGCATTTCGACTGCGACAAGTCTGCGGCGGCGATAAACACCGATTTTTCTTTTCTTACGGACGGACAATTTTTTACTTACGACGGATTTTGCGCACTTGCCGATCCCGTGCGTCCGGAAGTTTTAGAAGCGGTAAAAGATTGCAAAAGCGCTGGGATATGCGTAAAAATGCTTACGGGCGACAACCTTGAAACGGCGCTTGCCGTAGCGCGGGAACTTAAAATCGCCGACGACGACCGTCAGGCGGTACTCGGTTCGGACGTGGAAAAGATGGACGAAGAGAGCCTTATTAAAGCGCTTAACAGAATAACGGTAGTCGCGCGCAGTACGCCGCTTGTCAAACTGAAAATAGTAAAAGCGTTAAAGAAAAGCGGCGAAGTAGTTGCGCTGACCGGCGACGGCATAAACGACGCGCCCGCTATCCGCCACGCCGACGTGGGGATTGCTATGGGCAAAAGCGGCAGCGAAATAACCAAAGAGGCGGCGGACGTGGTGCTTTTGGACGACGGGTTTATGGGCGTGGTTAAGGCGGTGGCGTTCGGTAGGAACGTCTATAAAAATCTGCAACGGTTTATACTCTTTCAACTGTCGGTGAATATCGCGGCGCTGGCGTTTATAACGGCTGCGGCGGCGTTCGGGCTGCCTTCGCCCTTTAACACCTTGCAACTTTTATGGATAAACGTGATAATGGACGGACCGCCCGCCTTAACTTTGGGGTTAGAGCCGCCGAATAAGAACCTTATGAAGTTAAAGCCCGTTAAAAGAGATAGCCCTTTAGTTGATAAAAAGACCTTTACGCGGCTTTTTGCAAGCGGGTTGTATATGGGCGCTATAATGCTGTTTCAGTATCTTTATAATTTTCTGGGCGCAGCGCCCGCCGAAAAAAGCGCGGCAACTTTCACGCTGTTTATAAGTTTTCAACTGTTCAACGCGTTTAATTGCAGGGAACTTGGTGAAAACAGCATATTTAAGAACTTCGGCAGGAACAAGATAATGGTGGCGACGTTTTTCGGGGTGTTTTTAGTTCATCTTTTAATCGTGCAGGTGGCGTATAAGCCGTTCGGGGTAGCACCTATGTGCGCCGCTTTATGGATAAAATGCCTTATCACCGCATCGAGTATAGTGGCGTTTTCGGAACTCGGCAAACTCGCGTACAGGTTAAATAAGTCAAGATCGGGCGAAAAAACTTTAAGCGTAAAAGTAAATAAAAATCAATGCAAGGCGTAAACTATTAAAAGTATGACTAAAATTTGTATCAGCGACGAATATCTTGGGGCGAAAGGGTTGCAGTATATAAAGAATTGCATATCCGAACTCGCCGTAAAAACGGGCGCGACGGCGGTAAGCGTCTGTCAGGATAGGCGCAGGGCGCTTATCTACGACTGTCCCGATTATTACGCGGATATTTTCCACGCGGAGATAGCGGACAGAATAGCCGAAGTGATAGCGGTAGGCTACAAGTACGAATATTTTAAGCGAGAAATAAAGGCGGCGGGGCTAAACAGGTCGGAACGGGAGATACTGCTTGCAAGTTTAATAGCGGCAGATCTTACGGAAGACAAAAAGTACGCTTTCGACAGGATTAAGGGTGAAACTCAAGTGGCGATAGACGGGATTTACAATTTCAGGCTTAAGGCGCTTAAAAAAAAGTGGAAAGACGTGGTGGAATATATTCCGCAATGTTTTTTGGGTTCTCAACTTAAAGATTTCGTGGTGTATCTTATAGAGAACAGAAATAAGCGCGCGTACGTTGACGACCAAAAGGTTTACGATAACTATTACCGCAGGTTAAAGCGGTGCGCGCTTTTGGGCGGGGAAGATATGCCCGTCATCCGCGAAGTGCTTTTGTCCGGCTGCGGGGAAGTGGAAATCCGCGGCGCGCTGCCGAAAGAAGACGAAAGGTATTTAAAGGAATTTTACGGCGACAGGGTGTTTTTCACGCAGAAAAACGCGTCTTTTTAAAAATTTAAAAAGTCTTAAAAAAAGTTGACAAACGGGTAAAAAGGGTATATCATATATTCACAGTTAAATGCCCGTATGGGCGGACAAGTAGAGTTAGCATAGTTTTTCAGAAAGCGGGTGGCGGATGAAAACCCGTAAACGGCGAAACTTGAAACCACCGCTAGGTTTTGGGCAAGCGTGCCGAACGCTGTATTTCGGAAAGAGTGGTTGCAGCCGTTAAAGTGGCTGCGGCAATTAAGGTGGAAACGCGGAAATTATTTCGTCCTTACGGCAGACAGCCGTAAGGATTTTTTATATTAAGGAGAAAAGATTATGAAAATTTCATTACCCGACGGCAGTACTTTAGAACTTGCGGTAAATTCTACGGTTGCGGACGTAGCGAAGTCCATTTCGGAAGGGCTTTTAAGGAACGCCGTCTGCGGCAAGGTAAACGGCGAACTCGTCGATCTTTCGCACGTTTTGACCGAAGATTGCGAAGTTAAAATCATCACCCTTAAAGATAAAGAAGGGCTTGACGTGTACCGCCATACCACTTCGCACGTTTTGGCGCAGGCGGTAAAAAACGTATTCCCGACAAGTAAACTCGCCATCGGTCCTACCGTAGATAACGGCTTTTATTACGATATAGAATTCAAAACGCCCATCACGCGGGACGATCTCGCTAAAATCGAAAACGAGATGAAAGATATAATAAAAAGTGATATGCCTATCGAACGGCTTGTTTACAGCAGGCAGGACGCGCTTAAAATATTTAAGAATTTTTCCGAACCGTACAAGGTGGAACTTATCAACGACCTGCCGAAGGACAGCGTTATTTCCTTCTATAAGCAGGGCGACTTTATGGATTTATGCAGGGGGCCGCACCTTCCGTCCACGGGCAGAATAAAGGCGTTCAAACTGACTTCCATTACGGGTGCATACTGGCGCGGCAACGAAAAGAACAAGATGCTTACGAGAATTTACGGCACGGCGTTTGAGAAGAAGTCGGAACTTGAAGAATACCTAGTGGCGTTAGAAGAGGCTAAAAAGCGCGACCATAACAAACTCGGCAGGGATTTAGGCATATTTATGACCGAAGAAGTTATCGGGCAAGGCTTGCCGATTTTAATGCCGAAGGGCGCGAAGATTCTGCAGATACTTTCGCGTTTTGTGGAAGACGAAGAAGAAAAGCGCGGATTTATGATAACCAAAACGCCGAATATGGCAAAGAACGACCTTTACCGTATTTCGGGGCACTGGGATCACTATCGCGACAAGATGTTTATAATCGGGGACGAAAATTCGCCCGAGGCGATGGCGCTTAGACCTATGACCTGTCCCTTCCAGTACCAGATTTATAAGAACGGGCTTAAAAGTTATCGCGAACTGCCCGCAAGATACAGCGAAACGGCTACCGAATTCAGAAACGAAGCAAGCGGCGAAATGCACGGGCTTATAAGGGTAAGGCAGTTCACCCTTTCCGACGGACATATAATCTGTACGCCCGAACAGGTGGAAGGGGAATTCAAGCGCTGTCTTGACTTGTCCTATTATTTCCTTGACTGCTTGGGTATGAAAGAAGACGTAAGTTTCCGTTTCAGTAAACGTGGCAAGAGTAATAAGGCGAAATATATCGACAACGACAAGGCGTGGAACGAGACCGAAGCCTTAATGAAAAAGATTTTGGACGATATCGGCATAGATTACGTTGAGGCGGATGACGAAGCGGCGTTTTACGGACCGAAACTCGACGTTCAGATAAAGAACGTGTACGGTAAAGAAGACACGCTTATAACTATTCAACTTGACTTTGCGGCGGCGCACTCTTTCGATATGACTTATATAGACGAGAACGGCGAAAAGCAGTATCCGTTCGTAATACACCGCTCTTCTATCGGGTGCTACGAAAGAACCTTGGCACTTCTTATAGAAAAATACGCGGGTGCGTTCCCGTTATGGATATGCCCCGAACAGGTGCGCGTAATGAGTTTGACCGACAGAACGATAGACTACGCCGAAGAGATAGCGGCAGGGTTAAGGCAGGCGGGCGTAAGGGCGCAGACGGATATAAGAAGCGAAAAAATAGGCTACAAAATCCGTGAAGCGCAGATGGAAAAAATCCCGTATATGGTTATCGTCGGCGATAAGGAAAAGGAAGAAAAAACCCTTTCCGTGCGCCACAGAAAGGACGGGGATATAGGTGCTTTCACTCTCGCTGATTTCGCCGCCAAAGTGGTGGAAGAAGATAAAACCAAAAAGATATTTTAATAAAGGGTAAAACAAACAAATTCCGCCCGCGCTAATTTAGCGCGGGCGGAATTTGTTTACATAAATTTACATATAAAGCAGGCGAACACGCAGGAACAGAAGGACGCAAACAGCGATATAACTATGGGTTTAATGAGATTTTTGGTTTTGGCGTTTGCAAAATACACGCTTGCGACGTAAAACACCGTTTCACTCGAACCGTATATAACGCAAGCGCACCGCGCGAGATAACTTTCCGCGCCGTATTGCTTAAAAATTTCGGATAAAGTGGCAAGAGAGCCGCTGCCCGAAAAGGGCTTTATTAAAACCAACTTGGTAAGTTCTTTAGGTATTCCCAAAAACCCGAACACGGGGGCAAGGAAATCGGCAAC
>JAFZYZ010000115.1 GCA_017615975.1 Clostridia bacterium
CCATCTGATACCGCTACTTTCCGCAGTGGTTATTCTTACCGACGCACCGTTTACCATATCGAAAGTGCCGATTATGGCGGTTACCGAAAGGTTATTATTTTCAGAAGTATGCGTGCCGCCCGCGGGATAGAAATATTCAACCTCGTTATCGGTGATAGCAAAGCCGAATACTTTATATCCGTCGTAAGAAAGGTTGGTCGGCATAGTGTAAACGAAATTACTGCCGCTCTTCGATTCGGCAACCTGCTTTATCAGCGACATATCTCTCGAATCCCACAGATAGAAAGACGGTAGAGTTTCCCAAGTTTCACCGTTAAAAATGATAGAAATATCGTCCGATATTACGTATTTGTCGTTATTACCGTCGCCGCCCGTTTTAAACCAAGCGCCTGCGGTTATAGTTAAAGTATCGTTTTCTTCAGGCGCGCTTGCCGTCCATAAATAGATAAAATTAAATACAGAGTCGGATTTATTTCCTGCCGCCCATCTTATACAGCCTTGCGCATAACCGAAAGTATTGCTACTGCCGCTGTAAGTTGATTTTGCAATCAAGTCGCTGAAATCCGCACCCGTTGCGCCGCCCGAGTTTACACCCGTAGTAAAACACAATCTCGTCGCATAATACTCTCCATATCCATTTTTAAGGTTATTTTCGCTTGCGTTAAATCCACCGAAAGTTTTTTCTTCAACTACAATTTCCGTCCAAGTAGCGGTAAGCGTGGTGTTAGCGGTAATAGCCGTCGAAAAACTGAATTCGTCGCCGCCCTCGTCTTCCCAGTGGGCGAAAGTATAAGACGTATCGCCGACGTTCGCTTTCGTGGGTGCGGTGGGTTCAGAAACGGTAGCGCCGTTATGAACGTAAACGCTTTCTACCACCGTACCGCCGTTAGAATCGAAATCAACCAGCCAGCAAAGCGAACTGTTGCCGCTACCCTTCTTAAAGTGATACGTATAATCTTGATCAACTTTATAATCAGATTTTCCTATTACCGTGCCTTCCTGTATAGTTATGATACAGTCTTCACCGGGGATATAGATGAACAGATACCCTACGAATACGCCTATAACAGCGCCTTCTATGTCAGAAAGCGGCGTGCCGTCGCAAAGTATCGTTTTGCCGGTAGGCGCGTATTTAAGATTCGCTTGTACCGTGTCGCTGCTACCCAAAGGCGTGCCCGTTACGTTTATAAGCGAACAAGTACCGCTTGAGGGTACGCCGGATGCTATGCCGCCAAGTTCCATACCGCCGCTATTAGCACCGTTCCACGTCAAACCCGTACCGGAAGTGGAAAAGGATACGTCGTTTGCCGCAGTCATCGCTTGCCCCCAAACTTTGTTGACAACTACGAAATAATAGTCTTCCGACACGTATTTGTTCCCGATAACAGTACCTTCACAAATCTGGACTACGCCAGACAAATTACCGTGGACGTAAACTATAAGTTGCCCAGCGTAAACGCCGATTGCAGAACCGCTTATTTCGGAAAGCGGTGTGCCGTTAAATAATATACCGTTGCCAGTATCGCTTTCCGCAAGGTTGGTCGTATAATCGTCAGTCAGCGCAGACGTAGTTTCAAGCAACGCGAAAGCGCCCGTGTTAACGACAGTGCTTGCTTCAAACCCATAACAGGCAATATATGTTCTACCGTTCCAGGTTACATTGCCCGTAAAAGTAAACGGCGTAAGTTTTACCCAAGCAGTACCGTTAAAGCGAAACCTTATTTCGTCCGTTATAACGTACTTTTCGTCCGCCTCGCCGCCCGTTATAAACCAAGCGCCCGCTTTTATGGTTACGGTATCGCCCGTTTCAGGCTGAACTGTCGTGCGGAACACAATACAGTTGTTATTTGCAACGTTCGGTCCGAATACAAGACTTGAAGAAATGAAATTCCAAGTATTGTTGCTGCCGGTATAGGTGGTATTCGCAGTCAGATTGCTCATATCCATACCTTGACCGTGATGTCCGCTGTTTATACCGCCCGTAAACTGTAAAAGCGAATATTTGGTATAACCGCCCTGAGTATAATCGTAATTGTTCCACGTAGAATTAAAACTCGTGAACGTAACGTCTTTAACAGTCTGGTCGGCGTTAACGGTTTTCGCACTATTTAGCGAAAAGCCAACGAACGCGCCGATACACACCGCACAAAGTGCGGCAAGTATGCCTAATAAAACTTTTTTGGTTGCTACTTTCATTTTTTATCTCCTTAAATGAAAATATTTAATTCGGTTGATTAAAAACGGGGGCGTTTCCCCTATTTTTTTCTTAATTGTAGCACACCGATTTTTATTTGTATATAGTGCTTATAAACCATTTTACATTATACGTAAACTTTTTAATTGACTTTACCCCGTTTTTATGCTATAATTCCACCAAAAGGAGAAGAAATGGAAAAAAGCATAAAAACTCTGTCCTTTGCCGTAAACGATCAGGACTTAGCCACGCATTTAACGTTCGGAGAAGACGAATTTATACACACTCACTCTTTTTACGAGATTTTTTATATTACCGAAGGGCAGATTTCTCACTTTTGCAATAATCGGCAACAAACGCTGGAAATAGGCGACGCGTTTATTCTGCGCCCAAACGATATTCACCATTTCGGGCGGACGGGCGCTTGCACCCACCGCGACATTATGATTCCTATACAAAAATTTAAAAACGCTTGCGACTATCTGGATAAAAACCTGTTCGATAAAATCAATTTCGGCGCAGAACCATTTCATTTTAAACTTACAAGCCACCAGATTGAGAATTCGGAAGAAACGCTTACCTTTATAAAATATATGTCGCCCGACGTAGAACCGTTCAGACCGTATATAATAAACAGTTTTTTGGCGCATATTTTAGGGTATATATATTTTTCCGACCACATAGAAGAAAGCACCTATCCCAAATGGCTGTTTACGCTACTGCAAAAACTCGTCGAACCGCCTTTCCTTAAAGAAGGTATTCCCGCGGTTAAACGGGAATTTAACTATAACTATATCTACGTTTGCAGGGTGTTCAAAAAATATCTCGGTATGACTCTTACCGATTATATCAATATGAAACGTTTGGAACTTTCCAAACTCTACCTTACGACCACCAAACTCAAAATAACCGAGATAAGCGAGGAAGTCGGCTTTAACTACCCCTACCGCTTTAATCAACTGTTTAAAGAATACAACCGCTGCACACCCATAGAATACCGCAAAAAATACTATCACCCCGATTAAAAATTTTTAACGACAAAGCCGCCGCGGCGCAA
>JAFZYZ010000116.1 GCA_017615975.1 Clostridia bacterium
CGTTTATTATAAACGGGTAATTTTTCGCGTTGTAATAAGGACAAACAGTTTTTGCATAATATACACTATGATATTATCGTATAAAGAACTGAGAAAGCGCGACGTAGTGAATATTGCGGACGGCAGGTCTTTCGGCAAACTTACCGACTTAAAAATAGAGTTTCCGTGCGGGCTTCTTAAAGGAATAGTCGTCTGCGACAAAAAGCGCAGCGGTTTTTTGGGGCTGTGGTGCAAAAACGAAATTTTTATAGACGAAAAGCATATAATCAGGATAGGCGGGGACGTAATACTCGTCAACGTGAAGAACGTGGATACGGTAGAGCCGTCGGTCGTGGATATAAACACGGGCAAGGGGAAATCGGGCTGCGTTCCGCCGCCGAAAAAGCCTTCTCCGCCCAAGCCGCCCTGCCCGCCGCCCTGCCCGCCGCCGCTTGCGCCGTACGGGTTTACGGAAAACGAGGGTTCTGACGACGATATGAGAATAGACTTTGAAGATTATTAAGCCTTATATCGGTAAATTTTTATAAAAGCCTTGAAAACGCACCGAAATTGTTGTATTATGGTTTCGGGCGTTTTTAATTAAAAAAAACGCGTTTACGGAGATAATTTATGATACTTACTATCTGCCCGAACCCAAGTATCGATTGCACTATCGAACTTGAAAGCCTTAACGTAGGTATGCTTAACCGCATACAGGGTAAAGTGGAAACTTATTCGGGCAAAGCGCTTAACGTGGCGATAGGCGTAAGCCGTTTGGGCGAAAATTGCGTCGCCACGGGCTTTATGTTTAAAAACCAGCAGCGTACTTTCGAACACGTTTTAACCGAAGAAGGTATAAAGTGCGATTTCGTTTCCTGCGAAGGCAATACGCGCGTAAACTATAAGATAATCGACAAGCGGTCTATGCTTACGGAGATAAACGACGTGGGCGAACAGGTAAGTCCTGACAAGCAGGCGCAACTTGCGGAAAAGGCAAAGGCGCTGTCCTTTGACGCGGACATAGCGGTTATGAGCGGCAGTCTGCCCACGGGGGTTAGCGCAGACTTTTACGGTGAAGTGATAAAAAATCTTTCGCCGAACGTAAAAGTGGTGGTGGACGCCGAAAAAGCGAACACCCTTTCCGCACTTTCCGCGCGCGAACTGTTTATGGTAAAACCCAACGTTAAGGAACTGGAAAATTTTTCCGGCGTTAAGATAAGAAAACTTACCGACGTTATTTCGGCGTCTCGGAACTATTTCGAAAGGGGCGTTAAATACGTTTTGGCGTCGCTTGGCACGGAAGGCGCGGTGCTTACCGACGGCATAGACAGTTTTTACTGTAAAAGCGCGTCGGTCGCGGTTAATTCCACGGTGGGCGCGGGGGATAGTATGGTCGCCGCCGCGTGCGTAGGGATATACAACGGCGCGCCTATGCGTGAGATATTAAAAGAAGCGGTTGCCGCGGGTACTGCCGCCGTTACCACAAGCGGAACTAAACTTTTCTATAAAGACAAATACAAGGAAATTTATTCCAAATTACAGACGGAAAGATTATAACGGGCGGGTTCAAAGGATAAAAGATGATAGCGTTATACGTGGCTTTGGGAATAGTTTGTGCCGTTTTGGGCGTGGCTTTGTTGCACGTCCTGTTTTTAATCGTTATTTCCGCGGTGGTGTTAAAAAAAGAATACGAACGCCCAAGTCGGTTTTACCGTTTGGTAATCGCATACCATATGCGGCTGATACTGTTTTTTTCACACGTAAAGATAGTTGCAAGCGGCAGGGAAAAACTTGCCGCCCTTTCGGGTAAATTCCTGTTAGTCGGCAATCACCGTTCGGATTTCGATCCGATTATAACGGTTGTGGGGCTTAAACTTAAAGAAATAGCGTTTATTTCAAAGCCCGAAAACTTTAAAATTCCCTTTCTCGGCAAATTCGCAAGAAAGTGTTTATATCTGCCGATAGACAGAGAAAATCCCAAAAACGCCATAAAAACCATAAATCGCGCCGCGGAATTTATTAAAGACGGCGTAGTGTCTTACGGGGTGTATCCCGAAGGGACGAGAAGTAAAAGCGTAAATATGCTGCCCTTTCACGACGGGGTGTTTAAGATTGCGCAAAAGGCGGAAGTGCCCGTCGTCGTAGTCGGAATAAGGGGTTCTGAAAAGGTGCACGAAAGAGCGCCGTGGAAAAAGACGGTGGTTTTCGTGGACGTTTTAGGCGTGATAGACGCGGAAACGGTAAAAGAGAGTTCTTCGCACGATTTAAGCAAGACGGCGCGGGAACGGATTGCCGCGGCAACGGAAGGAAAATAGCGGTCGAATAAAGGCATAAATGCAAAAATAAGCGCATAAAATGTATTATTCTTTTAATTCGGGGGATAATACGATGCGTGAAGACCTTATTGAAAGGGCGCTTAAAGAAGCGCAGTATATTGCCGACACGGGCGCGACGGTGAGAGACGCGGCGAAAGTTTTTCATTTTTCCAAATCTACGGTGCATAAAGACGTATCCGAACGGCTGTATTTTATCGACAGGGCGCTTTTTGATAAAGTTAAAAAGGTTCTGCGTAAAAATCTTGACGAACGGCATATCCGCGGCGGGCTTGCCACGCGTGAAAAATATCTTAAAGCGCATAAAGCCTGACTTTTTTATTTGACTTTCGCGCTTTGTTGCGTTATAATAAAGACGATAAGCCTGAACCGAAAGGGTATAACCTAACGGCAAAGGGGAGAAATTTCAGAAACTTTAAGGCGTTTATGCCTTATTGATTTACGTCCCTCCCTTTGCTATGCGAAGGGAGTTTCTTTTTGGTTAAAAGGGGCACAATATAAGGAGTAGAATATGAAGAAAATTATCGCACTTGTTTTAAGTATGGTATCCGCACTTACGGTGTTCGCCTTTTCAGCCTGCGGCGGCAAAAAGGATGCAAACGTTTTAACCGTTTACGCGCCGGACGGTGCGCCCGCCCTTTCCGTGGCAAAGTTTATAAACGATAAGGAAAGTTTCGGTACGGATACGGCGGTTGAATATAACGTCGTGGCGGCGGCGAATATCGGAACGGTTATGACGCAGGGCACGGGCGATATAATAATAATGCCGGTAAACGCGGCAAGTAAACTGTACAAAGCAAACTCTTCCGACAAGTATAAAATGGCGGGCGTTATCACGCACGGCAACCTTTATATAATGGCTAAAGAGAATTTGACCGTGCAGGACTTAATAGGTAAAGTCGTCGGCGTTATCGGACAGGGCAACGTTCCCGACCTTACATTTAAGGCGGTACTTAATAAAAACGGTATAGAATACGAAGTGTCCGACGATGAAGTTTCGGGCAAGGTCGCTTTAAAGTATTTTGCTGACGCATCCGCACTTATTCCGACGTTAAGGCGAGGCGATATAACGGTGGGGCTTGTCCCCGAACCCGCGGCGAATAAACTTACGAGTTTAGACGGTTCGTATCATTACGCACTCGATTTGCAGGAACTTTACGACGCGGAAACAAAAGCCTATCCGCAGGCTGTGGTAATGATAAAAAACAGTATTATCGAAAAATACCCGAATATTATCGCAAGTTTCGGCGGTAAAATCGCGGGTGCTGTTAGTTGGGTAAAAGAAAACGTCGCCCTTGCCGTCAACGCGATAAGCGGCGTGCTGGAAGAAGGGCTTACCCCTTCGCTTTCCGCCGCAAACCTTAACGGTACGGTTATAGATAATTGCAAGATAAGTTGGCAATCGGCGGCGGACGCAAAGGCGGCGGTTTACGCGTATATTAACGACATAATATCCATCGTGCCGCAGGCGGCAAAAGCCGTTTCCGACGAGTTCTTTGCATAACGGGTTATGAAAAACAGCGATAGAATTTTAAATTTCCTTCTGCCGATAATTTCCGTTGCCGCAGTCGTCGTTTTGTGGGCGGCGGCGGCGCGGTCGGTGGATAGCGAATATATACTGCCTACGGTCGGCGAAACTTTTACCGCGCTTTTGGAATTATTTAAAAGCGCAGAGTTTTACCGCGCTTTTTTAGGCACGTTAAAGCGCAGTTTTATCGCATTTTCAATATCTTACATTTTAGCGTTTTTCGTAGCGTTTTGTTCATATGAATCGGGAAAGGCAAAGCGGTTTTTAAGCCCCCTACTCGTTATAATCCGTGCGCTTCCCACTATCGCTATAGTTCTGCTTTTAATCGTTTGGACGAATTCCCGAATAGCGCCCGTTATCGTTACTATGCTGGTTATATTTCCCACGCTTTACAATAATCTTTATTCCGCCCTTTGCGGTATAGATAAAGAATTAAACGAAATGTGCAAGGTGTTCGGTGTAAAAAATTACCAAAGGATTACGAAGGTGGTATTCCCGCAAATCGCACCCGAATTTATTGCGGCGGCGGGGGCGGGGCTTACCCTTAACCTTAAACTTATGGTCGCCGCCGAAGTGCTTGCGCAAACGGCGTATTCTATGGGTTATCTTCTAAACACGTCTAAAATCTATTTTGAAATTCCCACGATGCTTGCTTTAGTGCTTATCACTGTAATCACGGGGCTTATTATAGAGTTTCTGTTCGGGCTTTGGGCTAAAAAGGCGGTGAAAAGATGATAAGCCTTAAAAACATCACCAAAAGATACGGCGACAAAACCGTGTTCGAAAATTTTAATCTTGACGTAGAAGAAAACGCCATAACCGTAATTTTAGGGGAAAGCGGTTCGGGCAAAACCACTCTTTTAAATACGATAGCGCGCCTTACCGGTTTCGAAGGGGAAATAACGGGCGCGGATAAAGTTTCTATGGTGTTTCAGCGGGACAGGTTAGTGCCGCATCTTACCGTAAAAGATAATATTCTGCTTGTCAATAAATCCGCGGACGTAAAATCTATGCTTGAAAGCGTGGGTTTAAGCGGTACGGAAAATCTATACCCCCAAGATCTTTCGGCAGGTATGGCGAGAAGAGTGGCTATTTTACGCGCGTTTTGTTCGCCCGCACCCGTTCTTTTAATGGACGAACCGCTTGTCAATCTCGATTTGGCTATTAAATACTCTATTATCGGGCAGATAAAGCGCTTGCGTGAAGAGAGCGGCAAGACCGTTATTCTGGTTTCGCACGACGTAAAGGAAACGGTTATGCTGGCGGACAGAATAGTGGTAATAGGCGGCGGTAAAATTATTTTCGACAGAAAATCCGCAACCGAACGCACGCTTACCGCGCTTCTTTTAAATAATTTTCAGGGGTGAATCTTTCTTTATCGTTTTAAAGGTTGCAAAAAAAACCGTTATGGGTTATAATTTTAAAAAACAATAAACGCACCGCTTGGCAAAATAGCGGAAAACAGTGCAAATCGGTGCATAGGCTTTTTCCCAAAAGAAAACGTTAAAAGAGGTTTTAATGTCAGAACCGTTAGTATCCGTAATAATTCCGTGCTATAACGCAGAAAGGTTTTTGCCTACGCTGTTTAAGTGTTTTGACAGGCAGACTTATAGGAATTTTCAGGCTATATTCGTGAACGACGGCAGTACCGACGGCACGCTTAAAGTTCTTAACGAATATTGTTCTTCCCGTCCGCAACATACGGTTGTATCAGGCAATAACTTAGGGGTGGCTTCCGCGCGCAACAAGGGGCTTGACGCCGTAAGGGGCGAATTTTTTACTTTCTGCGACGCGGACGATATTATCTGCGCTAATCATATTGAACTACTCGTTAAACATTTATGCGAAGAAAACGCCGATATGGCGGTATGCGCTATAAGGCGTATGGCGGGTAAGAAGGCCGAAGGGTTTGATTTCGGGCTTAAACCCCGTGCGAAAAAGGTGCGCGCTTTTGACAGAACGCAGGCGCTTACGCAGTATTTTTCGCAGGAAGTATTCGACTTTTTACTACTCAATAAAATTTACCGCACGGAAATTATGTTAAAGAGCGGCGCAAGGTTTCTGGAAGGCACGAGATACGGCGAAGAATCCTATTTCATCTGCAAGTATCTTATGCGCGCGGAAAAGACGGTGTTTTACGGCGCTAAAACTTACGTTTATCTGCAACACAAAAGCAGCCTTATGCACAGCGGCTTTAACGAAAAGCGCAACGATATCTATATCAACATAAACGCGGTTTTGGGCGAACTTGAAAGCGACCAAAGTTTAGCGTCCGTTATTCCTTACGTTAAAGTTATGCGCGCGGGCTATTCTATCGGTATTCTTCATTTTATTCTGCATAGCGACTATAAAAACGATTGCGCCGTTTCTAAAATAGTACACTATCTTAAAACTGACGCACAAAACATTAAAAAAAGCCGCAAGATTGCGCTTTACAAAAAGATTTTTATACCCGTCTGCGTGCTGCTGGCAAAAATAATTTTCAGAAAACAGTTAAAAAAATACCCGCGTGCGGTTTCAATAAAAACGCCCGCTGAAAGTGCGGGCGAAAGCGGCAAGTAAAAATTTAAGCGCACACGGTTATTATTCTGTATCCGTTATCGTTCAGGGTGAAATCATCACCCTGTTTTTTATTAGTCAAAATCTGTTTTTCTTCTCCGTCAATGCACACAGCGAAAACTTGCACGCCGCTAAACTCTTCGCTGTTTATAATTTTTTGTATAAATTTATACAGGTCGCCGTTTTCGGGCGTGGCAAAGTCGTGAGCGAATAGGCACAGCGCGGTAGTCAGCGCGTCTAGTTTTAATCCGTTTTTCCCGATAGCGGTCGCGCTTGCAACCCCCGTTTCCGCAGGGCGACCGACTGACGAGTCTATAAGGTGCGAATAGATTTTGCCGTCCGCCGTATAAGTTTTTTCGTAATCGCCGCTAGTTGAAACGGACAGGTTGTTTTCTTTTATTTTAACCGACAGAATAGTGCCGTCTTTTCTCGGGTGTCTTATGGAAAGGTTATCTACGGAAAGAATATAAATGCTGCTGCCGCCGACGTTTACGTAGCCGCTTTCTATGCCGTCCGCTTTCATAATCTCGGCGATTTTATCCGCGGCATAGCCTTTTAGTGCCCCGCCGAAGTCTATTTTCGCGCCGTCAATGCTTTTAGTAGCCGCAGTTTCGCCGAAAGTAAAATTATTATAGCCGACAATCGCTTTTGTCTCTGTAATTATATCGTCCGTCGGCACGGAAAAGTTAGGAAGGGGATAGTTGGGCGAAAATTGCCATAAAACCGACAGGGGATATACGGACGGATCGAATTTGCCGCTCGTAAATTCGTACATTTCGCCGCAAGCGTCCGCCACGAATTTAAACCGTTCGGAAATCTCCACGCCGCAATTTGCAGCGGCGGCGTTTATGGCGGACACGGTGCTGTCCGCTACCGTTGCGGAAAATTCCGCGTTCAGGTCTTTAAGCAGCCTACTTATTTGGTTCACCGCGCCGTCCGTCAGGGCTTTTCCGCGTGCCTGCACGGTTATATCCACGTTGTTAAACGCGGTAAAATGCCGTTGTTCGCCCGCCGCATTGCCGCACCCGACAGAACATAGCAATATAAGCGTTATAATCCCCGCGCAGAATTTTAGGCACAGGTTTTTAACAAAACTTTTCATTACTTCACCGAATTATAATCCCGGAAAAATCAGATAATTTAATTATAGTATAATTCGTCCTGAAAAGCAACGTTATATATTGACAAAAATTTTTACCTTTGGTAAAATATAAAAGGTCGGTTTTTTAGGTAAGGGGGGGGGTGTTTTCCGTGCCGAGATATAAAATAGCGGACGTTGTTTTCGACGCCCAACTTATATACGGCTATACCGCAAGATTGTGCGAAAAATACCTGTATTCGGGCGGTGATACGCCTGAATTTACCGCCGTTATGGACAAAGCGGACGTAGACGCCGAAAAAAAGGCGGCGGGCGCGGAAAATTTTCCCGATTACTACCTTGAAAGTCTCGCGCTGTTTCGTAAACTCTGCGATTATATCTTAACATACCGTCAGGGCATAATTTTTCACAGCAGCGCGGTGGCGGTGGACGGGAAAGCCTATCTTTTCACCGCACCAAGCGGAACGGGCAAGTCCACGCACGCAAGGCTTTGGCGGGAAATGCTTGGCGATAGAGCCGTTATGATAAACGACGACAAGCCGATAATACGCTATATCGACGGCGAGTTCTACGTTTACGGCACGCCTTGGAACGGCAAGCACCGTTTGGACACCAACACTCGCGCAAAGGTTGCGGCGATATGTGAAATAAGGCAGGGCAAAGAAAACGAAATTCGTCGGATTACCCCGAAAGATATGCTTTTGGTGGTTATGAACCAGACGATAAGACCTAAAGATACGGAAAAGTTGGACAATCTGTTTTTCATACTTGATAAACTGCTGTCTTCCGTGCCGCTTTATAGGCTTAAATGCGATATTTCGACGGAAGCGGCAAAAACTTCGTTCCGCGCTATGGTGGAAAATAAAATATAAAAGGATAGAAATATGAAAATAAAGGACGGGTTTATTCTGCGCGAAGTAGCCGGCAGTTTTATCGTGGTAGCGGTAGGCGAAGCGGTAAAGAATTTCAACGGCATAGTCAATCTTAACGAGACGGGCGCGTTTTTATGGAAGATACTTGAAAAGGGTGCGGAGAGAGAAGACCTTATAAAAGCGCTTTTATCCGAGTACGAAGTGGATGAAAAAACCGCTGCCGCGGACGTTAGCGCGTTTACTGACAAATTACGGGAGGCGAAACTCGTCTTATAATCTTGGCGGGGATATACTTATGAAAATAGGGTTCGACAATAAAAAATATCTTGAAATGCAGTCGGCGAAAATTCTGGAAAGAATTTCAATGTTCGGCGACAAACTGTATCTGGAATTCGGCGGAAAACTGTTCGACGACTATCACGCGTCGAGAGTTTTGCCAGGTTTTGAACCGGACAGTAAGATAAAGATGCTTTCGCAACTTAAAGACAAAGCGGAAATAGTTATCGCCATAAACGCCAACGATATTGAAAAGAACAAGACGCGCAGCGATTTAGGTATAACTTACGATACAGAAGTGTTAAGGCTCGTGGATATTTTCCGTACTCGCGGATTTTACGTCGGCAGCATAGTGCTTACGCGCTTTGCGGAACAGCCTTCCGCCGTTGCCTTCCAAAAGCGGGTGGAAAATTTCGGTATGAAAGTGTACCGTCATTATCCGATAGAAGGTTATCCTTCGGAAGTGGAAAAGATAGTCAGCGAAGAAGGGTACGGCAAAAACGAATACGTTGAAACCACCCGTCCGCTGGTAGTTATAACCGCCCCGGGCCCCGGTAGCGGCAAAATGGCGACCTGTTTATCCCAACTCTATCACGAAAACAAACGCGGAGTTAAAGCGGGCTACGCTAAATACGAGACCTTTCCTATCTGGAACTTGCCCTTAAACCACCCGGTAAACGTGGCGTACGAAGCGGCGACCGCCGATCTTGACGACGTAAATATGATAGATCCCTTCCATTTGGAAGCGTACGGTAAAATGGCGGTAAACTATAATCGCGACGTGGAGATATTCCCCGTGCTGTCGGCTATGCTTTCCAAGATTATGGGCAGTTCGCCGTACAAATCGCCGACCGATATGGGCGTAAATATGGCGGGCTACTGCATAGTGGACGACGAAGTCTGTGCGGAGGCAAGCAAGCAGGAAATAATCCGCAGATATTACGCCGCGCGGCTTGACGTAATGAAAGGGCTTATTCCCAAGGACGCGGAAACCAAGATAGATATACTTATGCAGAAGATGCATATCACAATAAACGACAGGGCGGTAGTTGCCGCCGCGCTTAAAAAAGAAGAGGCGACGGGCTTGCCCGCAGCGGCTATCCAACTTAACGACGGGCGCATTATAACGGGTAAGACGGGCGAACTTTTAGGCGCTTCCGCCGCCGCGCTGCTTAACGCGCTTAAAGTGTTGGGCGGAATAGACGACAGCATACCGCTTATATCTTCCGCTGTAATAGAACCTATCCAGAAACTTAAAGTGGAACATATGGGCAGTTCTAACCCGAGGCTTCATACCGACGAAATACTCCTATCGCTTGCGGTATCAGCAGTTACCAACCCGACGGCGGCGCACGCTTTGAAGCAACTCGATAAACTTAAAGGCGCGCAGTTCCACTCCACGGTTATGCTTTCTCACGTTGACGATAAAACCATTAAAAAGTTGGGGATAGGCATAACTTGCGAACCGAAACGCAGAAAAAATATCGACACTTATCTTAAATAAATATCCGTTTTTATTCCAGGTGATATAACGCTGATTTTTCGCGCCCGTGGTTTTTCAAAACCGCGGGCGCTCTTTCGCCAAAAATTACGGTTTTTATAAACGTTCGCAAGAAAAAAATTTTAAAAAACCGTCGTTTTCTATTGACAAATTCTTTTTCCCGTATATAATAGAAATTAGCACTTGAAAGTAGTGAGTGCTAAACGAGTAATAAATTTTTTCGGAGGATAATATATGACGGTTAAACCATTGTTCGACAAAGTGGTAGTCGAGAGTATCGAACAGGAAGAAAAGACGGGAACGGGATTTATACTTCCGTCCAAGTCGCAGGAAAAGCAAGAGATGGCGAAAGTCGTTGCCGTAGGCCCGGGCGGGATAGTTGACGGCAAGGAAATAACCATGCAGGTAAAAGTGGGCGACACGGTGCTTTATTCCAAGTATTCGGGTTCGGAATTCAAAGTGGACGGCAAAAATCTGATTATCATCCGCCAGAGTGATATTTTGGCGATTGTAGAATAATATATAAGGAGTAATAATTATGGCTAAACAGTTAAAATACGGCGAAGACGCAAGAAAGGCGCTTCAGAAGGGCGTTGATACGCTTGCGGATACGGTAAAAATAACCTTAGGTCCGAAAGGCAGGAACGTTGTTCTGGACAAGAAATTCGGCGCGCCTTTAATCACTAACGACGGCGTGACGATTGCCAAGGAAATCGAACTCGAAGACGCGTTCGAGAATATGGGCGCGCAACTCGTTAAGGAAGTTTCGACCAAGACTAACGACGTTGCGGGCGACGGCACGACGACGGCGGTAATACTGGCGCAGGCGATGATAGGGGAAGGCTTAAAGAACGTTGCGGCGGGCGCAAACCCCGTTATGCTTAAAAAGGGTATCGCGGGCGCTGTGGACGTGGCGGTTAAGGAACTTCACTCCATCAGCAAGCCGGTTAAGGATAAGAACGCGATAGGTCAGGTTGCGTCAATCTCCGCAGGCGACGCGGAAGTGGGCGCGCTGATTTCCGAAGCGATGGAAAAAGTGGGCAAAGACGGCGTTATAACCATAGAAGAGTCCAAGACGATGAAAACCGAACTCACCACCGTAGAAGGTATGCAGTTCGACAGGGGCTACGCTTCTGCGTATATGGTAACCAACACCGACAAGATGGAAGCGGTACTTGATTCGCCGGTAATTTTAATCACCGATAAGAAAATTTCGTCCGTGCAGGAAATCCTGCCCGTAATTAACCCGATAGTGGAACGGGGACTGCGTTTGCTTATCATAGCGGAAGAAGTGGAGGGCGACGCGCTTGCGGCACTCGTAGTAAATAAACTCAAAGGCGTTCTTAACTGCGTTGCGGTTAAAGCCCCTGGGTTTGGCGACAGAAGAAAGGCTATGCTTGAAGATATAGCCATTTTAACGGGCGGCACGGTAATCTCTTCCGAACTCGGCTACGAGTTTAAGGACGTAACGCTCGATATGCTGGGCAAAGCGGGTTCTGTTAAAGTGGATAAAGACAATACGACGATAATAAACGGCGCGGGCGATCCCAAGGCTATAGAAGCCAGAAAACAGGCGATAAAGGCGCAGATAGACGTAACGACTTCCGACTACGACAGGGAAAAATTGCAGGAACGCCTTGCAAAACTTGCGGGCGGCGTTGCGGTAATCAACGTGGGCGCGGCTACCGAAATCGAAATGAAGGAAAAGAAACTCCGTATAGAAGACGCGCTTAACGCTACCAAAGCGGCGGTACAGGAAGGTATCGTTCCCGGCGGCGGAATCGCGCTCATCAGTACGATAAAAGCTATAAAGAAGTATGCTGAAGGGCTTTCCGGCGACGAAAAGACGGGTGCTAACACCGTGTTAAAGGCAGTTGAAGCCCCGCTTAAACAGATAGCGGCGAACGCAGGACTTGACGGTGCGGTTATCTTAAACGAAATCTTAAAGGCGGATAAACCGAATTACGGATTTAACGCGCTTACCAACGAATATACCGATATGGTGGAAAGCGGCATAATCGATCCGACCAAGGTTACCCGTTCGGCTTTAATGAACGCCGCGTCGGTAGCGGGCGTGTTCTTGACTACCGAATCGGTGGTTGCGGATATCAAAGAACCCGAACCCCCGCAAATGCCTGCAGGCGGTATGGGCGGAATGTATTAATCTCTACTTTTTCAATGCTGAAAAAGTAGCAAAAAGGCGTGGGGAGTTGCGATTCTCCCCACACCCCTTGAAACGCTTTAAAAGGAATAAAAATTTATTTGCCCGCGAAAGTGTACTTTCGCGGGCGTGATTTTTTATATAATTATCATTTGGTTTTCGTTGGTATTCTCGCCTGTTGCGAGATTATACATATCGTTTGCGAGAACGTCGAGTTCGAAACTTTCAAGCGCCGTCTTTTTAAGTTCTTGAGTATCGCTTTTCCGAGTGATAACGGGTATTCGGCTTTTTTCGGACATAATAGAGATGATATCCTTGCAATCGGAATTTACGGCAAGCACTTTGGCGTAAAGTCGGGAATTTAAACACTCGTCGGTAAAATCTTTCGTAATTCCCAAAAGATTTGCTATAAATATCCTGCGAATACGCGCGGCGGTGTATCGTTTAGTGGCGATTTTATCCACCAGCGCGTCTATATTCTTATTGTCCTTAACAAGTGCCTTTATACGGTTTTCCAAGCCCTCGGTACAGTCGGAAATTGCGGCGAGTTTTTCTTTTCCCGCGGAAATCAGTGCCGCAGCCGTTATCTTGTCGAACGCAAAGGGGTAGGGCTTTAAGTCTTCGTAAACGTAGGGCGGCAGGCTTTTTTTGAGTTTTTTAAGTTTGCCTTCCCGTATCTTCTGGCGGATACTTTTTGCGCTGGTTATGCCTTTTTTGAAGATAAGGCTGTTATGGTCGCCTTCACGCAGCATAGGGAAAGTCTCTATACGGCTGTTTCTTTTTATAAGCGCTTTGGTGTATTCTAGCCCCAAAATATTGTTGGGTAGCATCATAAGTTCTTCCGAAAACTTGTCGCCGCTTAACTCTTTTACCGTCAGAAATTTGGCTTTCGCCAGGGAAACGCCCTTTTCCAAATGCCCTTTAAGGATTTTTTTGAATTCTTTGGTTTCGTTAAGCATAGCGGACGCAAGTGCCGAAAACTCTTCTTTTTTTCTGCTTTCCACGCCGAAACAAAGTCCGTCCGCCACACCCAGATCGTCCAAAAGGTTAATAGCGCCGGTCGCAAAGGTTTCGGCGTTCGCCGTGGCGAACACCGTGGGCAGTTCTATTACAGCGTCCGCCCCCGCGATTATTGCCTGTTTCGCCCTGATAAACTTGTTTAAAACGGCGGGTTCGCCGCGCTGGGTGAAATTCCCACTCATCAAAACGACGACGCGTTCCGCACCGAGTTGGTTTTTCATATAGTCGATATGTTTTAAGTGCCCCAGATGAAAGGGATTGTATTCGGCTACGGTAGCGCAAATTTTCATAAAAATCTCCCCGAAATAATTTACTTTTTCGTCCGAAAGTTGTAAAATGGTTAAGGACGCGGAAAAGTCTTTCGTGTATATATTGTACAACATTTTCTCAAAAAAGTCCAAACGAATTTTTATTTACAAAAAGGAGCGGCGTTTATGGCGGATATTTTATCTCAGATCAAAGAAAGAGCAAAGTTAAAAAACAAGAACGTGGTCTTAACCGAAGGGGAAGACGCGCGTGTTGTCGCGGCGGCGGCAGCAGTCGTTAAAGAAGGTTTTGCGCGCATAACTCTTCTCGGCAATAAAGCGGAAATCGAAAAGAACAATGCGGGCGTGGATCTTACGGGCGTAAATATTGTCGATCCCAACACCTTCGCTAAAACGGGCGATTACGCCGCTATGCTTTATAAGGCGAGAGAAGGCAAGATAAATAAGAAGACGGGGCTTCCCGAATACGCGGACGTAGATCAGGCAAAAGCCGCTATATTAAAGGATTATGCAATGTACGGCGCGCTTATGCTTAAAGCGGGGGACGTTGACGGTATGGTTTCGGGCGCTTGCCACTCCACGGCGAACACTCTTCGCCCCGGACTGCAGGTAATTAAGACGGCGGCGGGAATAAATACGGTGTCGAGTTCTTTCATTATGATAGCACCCGCGCCCCACAAATATAATCCGGACGGCGTTGCGGTATTTGCCGACTGCGCTATAAATATCGAACCGGACGCAAACCAACTTGCGGATATCGCTATTTCTTCGGCGGAAACTGCAAAGAATATCGCGGGCATAGAACCGCGCGTCGCTATGCTTTCTTTCTCGACCAAGGGCAGCGGCAACGACGACAAGTATTTTAAGTCCGTGCCGAAAATGCAGGAAGCGACGCGTATCGCAAAGGAAAACGCGCCCGACCTTATTTTGGACGGCGAATTCCAGTTCGACGCGGCTACCGCTCCCGAAGTCGGCAAGTTAAAAGCACCCGACTCTAAGGTAGCGGGCAACGCCAACGTGTTTATATTCCCGAACATCAACGCGGGCAATATCGGCTACAAGATTGCGCAACGTTTCGGCGGATATATGGCGCTTGGTCCTATCTGTCAGGGCTTTGCTAAACCGATAAACGACTTGTCCCGCGGTTGCAGCGCGGACGACGTGGTGGCGGTCGTGGCAATAACCGCACTTCAAGCGGAATAATTCAGCGAAAAAAATATAAGGAAAATATATCTATGAAAATTTTAGTTATAAACGCAGGCAGTTCTTCACTTAAATATCAACTTATAGATATGGAAAACGAAAGCGTACTCGCCAAAGGTCTTTGCGAAAGAATTACTTTTACGGGCGGCGTGCTTACGCAGAAAACCGCGGACGGCAGGGAAACGGTTATAAAGCAGGATATGCCTTCGCATAAAGAAGCGATGGAACTTGTCCTTAAAGCAATGCTTGACAAGGAAAACGGCGCTATTAAAAGCGTGGACGAAATCGGCGCGGTGGGGCACAGGGTTCTCCACTCGGGCGAAGATTTCAAACAGTCTGTAGTTATCGACGACGAAGTTATTAAAATCTGCGAAAAGAACGCGGAATTAGGGCCTTTACATATGCCCGGCAATATCGCGTGCATCAAGAGTTGCAGGGAAGTTATGAAAGGCGTGCCGATGGTAGCCGTTTTCGATACGACTTTCCACTCGACGATGCCTGCGAAAGCCTATATGTACGGTATTCCCTACGAAGTGTACGATAAATACAAGATAAGAAAATACGGTTTCCACGGCACTTCGCATAAGTTCGTAAGCGAAGAAACCATTAAACTTTTAGGCAAGAAAGACGCGAAGATTATAGTTTGCCATCTCGGCAACGGTTCTTCTATCTCCGCGGTAAAGGACGGCAAGTGTCAGGATACTTCTATGGGCTTTACCCCATTAGAAGGTTTAGTTATGGGCACGCGCAGCGGCGACATAGATCCCGCGGCGGTGGATTATCTCCGCGTAAAAGTGGGGCTTAAACCCGAAGAAGTGGTAAACTACTTAAACAAAAAGTGCGGTATGCTGGGGATAAGCGGCTTTTCCAGCGATATGCGCGACTGCACCGAGGCAATGGAAAAGGGCGACGAACGCGCAAAACTTGCAATCGAAATGGTGGCGTACAGGGTGAAAAAGTACGTCGGAAGTTATATTGCGGTGTTAGGCGGGGTTGACGCTATCGTGTTCACGGGCGGTATCGGCGAACACTCTTATAGAGTCCGCAAGATGGTTATGGAGAATATGGAATTCTGCGGCGCGAAGTTCGACGATAAAAAGAACGAAGAATATTCTTCGGGTATCGGTTATTTAAATACCGACGACAGCAAGGTGAAGATAATAGTGCTGCCGACCAACGAAGAACTTTCCATCGCGCGTGAAACCAAGATTTTAACCGCGAAATAAGCCTGAATTAAAGAAAAGTTTATTTAAAATCGTTGACAATAAGGCGTAAATAGTTTATACTTGATAGGCTGATATTTAAGCAAAAAGGTATTTTCGGGTTCGCGGTATGATTTTAGACTTAAACGCTATAAAGCGCAGCGGTAAGACCGAAGCGGATTTTTTCTTCGAATACGATACCGATATTGCGGTGGATATTCCGCAAGTTGAAATGCTTTCTCCCGTGAAAGTTCAAGGCAGGGTATATCTTGCGGCAGACGGCACGGCGGAAGTGGAAGGCGAAACGGTTTTCACCCTTAAAGGCGCGTGTACGAGATGTCTTGAAGATACCGAAAAGGTTTTTACGGCGGAATTTTGCGAAAGTTGCGGAACTTCTGACGGATACCCGATAGTAAACGGCAAAATCGACCTTAAAAAGATTGTCGACGACGTTGTGATAATAAATATACCCGTGGTGTTTTTGTGCAGGGACGACTGTAAAGGGCTTTGCCCCGTATGCGGCGCTAACTTAAACGACGGCGGGTGTAAATGCGAAACTAAATAGGATGGTATAGAGAAATGGCAGTACAGAAAAGTAAAACTTCTAAACAGAGAACGAATACGAGATACGCGCAGTGGAAAATTTCCGCGCCTAATCTTTCGGAATGCCCGCAATGCCACGAATTAAAGGCTTCCCACAAGGTTTGCCCCAAATGCGGATATTACGACGGCAAGCAGGTAATCGACGTTTCCGCTAAAGAAA
>JAFZYZ010000117.1 GCA_017615975.1 Clostridia bacterium
GAATCCCTATGAGAAGCTCGGGAACTTCTGCCTCTCCGGCGGACGTCTTCAGATCATTGAATACAGCGATATGCCCGCGGAACTGGCGGAGCGGCGCAAGGAGGACGGCTCTCTGGACTTCCTGGCTTTTGTTTACACAGGTTAAGCAGCCCGTACATTTAGAGTAGTCTATTTTCGGCAGATTATCTACCATTTCAATCGCCGTTTCGGGGCAGGATTTAGCGCATAAGCCGCAACCTATACAGCCGTTTTTGCACGCCGCAAACACGTCTTTCCCCTTAAAGAGAGAAGAACAGGCGACAAGTACCCTAATATTTTTCGGTAATAATTCTATAATATGTTTGGGGCAAGCCTTAACGCATTTTCCGCAGGCAACGCACTTTTCCTTATCTACTACCGCCACGCCGTCTATAACCTTTATAGCGCCGTATTCGCATACGGAAGCGCAAGTTCCGTCGCCCAAGCAGCCGAACGGGCAAGCCTTATTGCCGCCGCCTACGGCGCACTTAAAGTCGCAACCGCTATTTCCTATATAGTCGAATTTATCGGCGCAAGCCGTGCCGCCGCTACAATGCACGAAAGCAACCCTTTCTTCGCTATTGCTTACCGCCGTTCCTAAAATTTCCGCAATTTTAAGTTTGTTTTCTTTGCTGGTAGGTCCGCAGGCGGAAAAGTCCGCTTTGCCTTCTAACACCGCTTTTGCAAAGTCCGCGCAGCCCGCGTATCCGCAGCCGCCGCAGTTAGCGCCCGAAAGCAAGTCCTTTATCTTTTCTTCTCTCTCGTCGGTTTTCACCGCCGTAAAGCGGGAAACGAGTACGATAAGCACCGCGAACAGCACCGCTATCGCCGCGACTATACCTACGACCGTAAACAGGGTGGTGAAATTGATTTTATCAAGTAAGTTGTTCATAAAAACCCCCTATATAAGCGTGAACACGTAGAACGCCATAGCGATAAAGCACGCCGTTATCATAGCGATAGGAAAGCCCTTTAATCGCTTGGGCACGTTTGAACGGGCGATTTTTTCACGCAGCCCGCTCATAAGCACTATGGCAAGAGTGAACCCTACGCCCGCAAACAAGCCGTAAAGAACGGCGTAGCCCATATTCATTTCCGCCGCCGTAATTCCCAGAAGAGACGCCATCTGTCCGCCGTCTATTACGAGTTCCGCAGCGCCTAATACCGCGCAGTTAGTCGTAATAAGCGGAAGATATATTCCCATAGCGCTGTAAAGGGTGGGCGAAAAACGCTTTAATACCATTTCTATCATCTGCACGATTGAGGCTATTATGAAAATGAACACTATTATTTCCATAAAGTCAAGCCCCAGCGGCACTAAAATATAAGTATAGACGGGGTAGGTGATAAGGCAGGTCAAAGTCATAACGAAACATACCGCTATCCCCATACCGAGTGCCGACTTAAAGTCTTTGCTTACGCCCAAAAACGGACATATGCCCAAGAATTGCACGACGACGAAATTATTTATGAATACCGCGGAAATTATAATCATTAAAAACTGTGCCATATTACGCGTTCTCCTTTATTTTGTCGTTCGCCTTTTTATGCTTGGACTTTTCGGAACATTTATCGGTAATTAACGCGAACAGCGCGATAAATACCGCGTAGGTAAAGAACGCACCCGCGCTGGAAGAGAAAAATCCGATTGAGAAATCCCAAAGTTTATGCCCGAATATTGCGCCGCTACCTAAAATTTCACGCACCGTACCCATAAGGGTTAAAGCAGTAGTAAAGCCCACGCCCATAAACAGCCCGTCCGCCGCCGACGCTAAAACCCCGTTTTTGCTTGCGAAACTTTCCGCCCGCGCGAGGATAATGCAGTTAACGACGATAAGCGGAAGATACAGCCCTAAACTTTCGTAAATGTCGGGCAAAAAGTAATCGAGTGCAAGCCGCACGATGGTTACGAAAGTAGCGATTATAAGTATAAACGCGGGTATTCTCACTTCTTTCGGTATTGCTTTTCGCATAAGCGAAATTATAACGTTGCTGAATATCAGCACGAAAGTAACCGCAAGCCCCATACCGATACCGTTCATAGCCGCGGTTGTCAGCGCCAAGGTGGGGCAAGTTCCGAGAACTAATTTTAATGTGGGGTTGGACGAAATAACGCCGTCTTTTGCAATTTTCTTAAAATCGGTTTTCATTATGCGTTACCCCCGTTTTCCCCTAAATATCTTATCACGCAGTTGACGGCATTACACGCCGCGTTTGCGGAATAGGTCGCGCCCGACACGGGGTTGTAGTTTTCCGCAGTCTTATCCCTTGCGGTGAAAAGGCTGCCGTCGTTATACGCCGCCGTCGCGTCGATAAGTTTAAATCCGTTATAAAAGTCGCCCGTAAGTTTACTCATAAGCGTTTGCTTTTCGTATTTTTCCAAAATCACCTTTTCTATCGAATAGTCGTTGCCCGTTTTCGCCGTCCGTATCCAAAGGGTTATAGTTCCGTTTTTATAACCTTCGTAGCCCGTCGTCTGAAACAAAATATCGCCGTTATCTATTTCGTAGATTTTGTTTACGCTACCTACGCCGTCGTAAACGATTGCGGTGTTTTTGGTATCGTCTTTGCTGTCTATATCCAAAACTACCGAATATTCCTTTTCTTCGCCGTAAATCTTTTTGATTGCACGCATAGTGCGCATTTCGGGGGAAACGGCTAACGCGTCGTTTAATACGGCGAGCAGCGCGCCCGAAATTACCGCTATACTCAAAAGACAGGCTATACACTTAAACCAAGCGGTTTTAAAAAAACTCATTTGTTTTCCCCCTTGGTTTTAATCTGTTTTTTATAGCCGAAAGGTCTGTTCAATATAAACTTGTCGATTAAAGGCACGGTTAAATTCATTAACAGTATCGCAAAAGAAACGGTTTCCATATTAGTCGCGAACCTTAACACCGCGGTTAAAATACCGAGTGCGATAAAGTAAATTATATTGCCGAGCCGAGTGTTCGGGGTAGTGGTATAGTCGGTCGCCATAAAGATCGCGCCGAGTATCAGCCCGCCCGACAGGATAGACGGCAAAAACAGCGCGAAATCAATACCGTAGATTGCCACCGTAGTAAGCCCTTCGAGTGCTATATATATGAGCGGGAAAATAAGGTTTATAACCTTTCTTACGGCAAGGTATATGCCGCCGGCAAGCAGCGCGAGTTTACAGGTTTCGCCTATACAGCCCTGCATACCCGTTCCGAGTAGCATATCGAGAACGGAAAGTTTAGGAACGATACCGCTTGAAGTGTCCACTACCGCGGTCGCCGAAGAAATTACCGTTTCGCCGTACACGCTGCCGAGATTAGGCAGTAGCCACGCGCCCACCGCCCATTGAAAGGAAATGAACATAAACACCCTGCCGGCTATTGCGGGGTTAACGACGTTCTTGCCCGTGCCGCCGAACAGCATTTTTACGACTATTACCGCGAAAAGACTACCGAAAATCGGCGAATACCACGGATAATTCGTGCCTATCGTAATGCCTATCAGCATACCGGATACTACCGACGAAAAGTCGAATTCCCGCGTTATTTCCCTTAACGGCTTTTTCATTATTAAAAGGTAAATATATTCGCCCGCTACTGCGGAAAGCACGGAGAGGGCAACGAGAAGAAGCGCGTAAGCCCCGAAATAAACTATTCCCATAACCGTTGCGGGAATAAGGGCTATACACACGTCTATCATTATGTTGCGGGTGGTTCTTTTGGCTTTTATGTGCGGAGAAGAAGAGTAAATAAGATTATTTTCCATTTTTCATCTCCTTTATCTTGGCTTTTGCCATAGATATACTCTGTACCAGCGCGCGGCGGGCGGGGCAGTTGTAAGCGCAAAGCCCGCACTCAACGCAGTTTAACGCGCCGTATCGTTCCGCCTCTTTGAAATTGCCGCTCATCGCAAAACTTTCTATATACATAGGCATAAGCCGCATAGGACATTTGCGCGCGCAAAGCCCGCAGTTTATACAGTTAGTCGGCTTATCCGTCGAAGTTTCGGTATCGGTCAGACACAAAAGTCCCGAATCGGTTTTTCTTACGAACTGATTAAGACTTACTAGCGCTTTGCCCATCATAGGTCCGCCAGCCACTATCTTCTTGGCGTTTTCCGTTTTTCCGCCGCAGTATTCTATAAGTGAAGAAAAGGGCGTGCCTATCGGGGCGCAAAGGTTTTTCTGGTTTTTTATTCCGTGTCCGCTGACCGTGATATGCGTTTCGGTAAGCGGGCGGTTATTCTCTATCGCGTCGAAAACGGCAAGTACCGTCTTTATATTCTGAACGCAGCAGCCTACGTCGAAGGGCATTTTACCGACGGGCACTTTTCTGCCCGTGCAGACGTAGATAAGGTGCTTTTCCGAACCCATAGGGTATTGCTTTTTAAGCGCCACCACTTTTAAGTCGGAAAACTCCGAAAACGCTTTTATCGCAAGCGGCTTGTTTATTTCTATACCGATTACGATATTAGCAACTTTCAGAGCGCGGGCTACGTACTTTATACCTTTATATATCTCCTGCGTGCGTTCTATCATAAGCCGATAGTCGCAGGTTAAATAGGGTTCGCACTCCGCACCGTTTATTATAAGCGTGTCGAGATGAGTTTTCGGCGTTAGTTTTGCTGCCGTCGGAAAGCCTGCGCCGCCCAAGCCCACTATGCCCGCAAGCCGTATTCTCTCTACGATAGACTGCGGTTCAAAGTCTGGCATAGGCGGAAGAAACTCTTCTTCGCCCGTAAAATCGTTGTCTATTATTATGTGTTTTTGTCTCTGGTTAAGCCCGTTTACTATATCGCGGATATCTGACACCGTGCCCGACACGGAAGAATACACGTTTGCGGAAATCGCGCCGGATGCTTCCGCAATCAGCGTGCCTTTTTTCACCCTGTCGCCTATGTTTACGACGGGAATTGCAGGCGCGCCGATATGCTGGCTTACCGAGATATAGACCTTTTCAGGTGCGGGTATGGTTTCCGTGGGGCTTTTTTTGGAAAGTTTAGTTCCGTGAATTCTGTTGCCGAACGGGAAACGCTTTGGCTTAAATATACTCAATCCGTTTCTCCTTTATATGAAATGAAAACCCTTTCGGGCAGATATTTTACCGTTAAGAATACCGCCGTGCCGACTATAATTCCGCCCAAAACGCCGATAAGCGCGAGATAGGGCATATAGGCGAAATATTCGGGCGTTTTTGTGATAAGGCAAAACGCGGCGTTCTGCACGCAGGCGTTTATCACCGCGCCGAACACCGACGCCGCTATAACGCTTATTCTGTGTGCGTAGATTATTATAAGCATCTGCGCGACGTAGGCAATCGCCCCCGCCGGCAGGGAATAGAGTATCGCCCCGAAGTTCCCGATAAAGATACTGCCGAGAACGGCTTTTATTACGATTGCGGATAGCCCGAACCAGAATCCCGCGCAAATTCCCGCAATCAGTACGAAGAAGTTTGCTATTCCTATCCGCCCGCCGACTATAAAAAGGGGCGGGAACAGGTTTTCCAGCATAAAGGCGATAAGCGCAAGGGCGGACAGCACGCCGCTTATTATGATTTTTTTCAAATAACTCATAAGCCGCCGCCTTAACCCGACACGGGATCCGCTAGTCCCGCGGGAATTATTTTCAGTTTATGCGGCGCGCAATAGATAAACCCGCCGCTATAAGAAACGGTCTGCGTTTCGCAATCGTGCCCCGCGCAGGTGGATTCGGTGATTTTCGCCCGTTTATTTTCTTTATCGAACACTATAAGATTGTAATTTCCGTTATTTTCGCCGTCGGGGAAAAAGTACACGCCGTTATCGTTTGCGGAAAAGTATTTTTCGTAGCCCGATTTAACTGTAAACTGTCCGTCCGAAAAGCGGTATTCGGCGGCGACTTTATTGTCGTACAAAATTGAAAACCCCGCCGCGTCAACGGTTTTTTCGCTTAACGCAACCGCCGTAAATACCGCGGCGATTATAAGCGCCACGCAAAGGTAAATTATCAAGTCGAAAGCGCGGAAAGGTTTGGAGTTTTTGATACGAAGTGCAACGCTTTTTTCCAAATCCGCCTTTCTCCCTATTATAATTTACTTATAAAGTTTAGCACAATATATTGTATAGTGTCAATAATAAACCGAGAATAAGTTGTATATAATACCGAAAAATATATAGAAACGGCGGCTTTAAAAATTTTTAAAAATTTTTTTGAAAAAACGCTTGCCATAGACGCGCCCGCTGTGGTATAATCAACGAGAAAATTAAAGGAGACGGCGGCGATGACACACGGTTGTTTTAAGATTTCATACTCGTTGTTAAAGCCGTTTTATTCTTTAAACTCTCTTTCTTTAAATCGTTTCGTTTTTTAGGAAACCTCGTTCGGGTTTCCTTTTTTTTTAGAAAAGAAACGGATACTGTTTGGTAAATAATTTTTTTGGAGGATATACATATGAACAAAGGTTTAATCTACGACGTAAACCAAAAACCGCCGTTTGGAAAGAACTTGCTGTTTGCATTACAGCAATTTCTGGCAATAATAGCCGCTACTATTTTAGTGCCTATTCTTGCCGATGGCACGGGGGAACATTTAAGCCAGTCTGCGGCTTTAATCGGCGCGGGCGTAGGAACGCTCGTTTATCTTGCGTTTACCAAGTTTAAGAGTCCCGTATTTTTAGGGTCTTCGTTTGCATTTATTATGCCGCTTTCTACGGCGGTTTCTTACGGGTATCTCGGCATTATGCTCGGTTCGCTTTTCGCAGGGCTTGTGTACGTGATTATCGCACTCGTAATTAAGTTTGCGGGTAGCGACTGGATAAACAAACTTATGCCGCCCGTTATCATAGGGCCCACGGTTGCTTTAATCGGGTTATCGCTTTCGGGTTCTGCTATGAACAACCTTATGAACGTTGCGGGGGACGCTACGAGAAACGTTACCAGCCAGGCTATAGAATCTATAGAAGGTGTGGATTACTATATGGTATCTACCGCTACGAATTACAATTTGCTTGCCATCCTCGTAGGCGTACTTACGTTCTTTATCGTAATCCTCGCTTCCGTAAAGGGTAAGAAAATGTTTAAGTTGTTCCCGTTCGTTATCGGCGTTCTGGGCGGATACGTTATCGCCGCGGTTATAACTCTTATAGGTTATCACGCTTGCGGTTCTGCGTACTGCCAACTGATAGATTTCTCAAAATTCGAAGCAATTACGAATTTTGATAACTGGTTGCCGAATATAACCTTTATCGGTGCTATAAAAGACGGTACGGAGAATTTAACCGGTTTTGCAGACGTCGTTTCAATATTCGTAGCGTTTGCACCGGTTGCTCTCGTCGTATTTGCGGAACACGTTGCCGACCATAAGAATATTTCGTCCATAATCGGCAAGGATTTACTTAAAGAACCCGGTCTTCACAGAACGCTTTTGGGCGACGGCGTAGGTTCGTTTGCAGGCGCGCTGTTCGGGGGATGCCCCAACACCACTTACGGTGAATCGATAGGCTGCGTCGCTATTACCGGCAACGCCTCCGTATGGACTATATTTACTGCGGCGCTTATGTGTATCGTAATCGCGTTCGTTTATCCGATAATGGTATTCGTTGCATCGATTCCGACCTGCATAGTCGGCGGTATATGTATCGCGCTGTACGGGTTTATCGCGGTTTCCGGTTTGAGAATGTTCAAACACGTTGACCTTGACAATTCCAAAAACCTGTTTATCGTCGCTTCTATTCTCGTAATCGGTCTCGGCGGAATGTTCTTGAAATTCGGCGACATTGAAATTTCCAGCATCGCTTGCGCGCTTATAGTAGGTATAATCGTAAATCTCGTATTAAAACCCGCTAAAGCGGAAGTGAATAAAGAAGTCAAATACGAAAATCCCACCGAAGAAACGATGTTCGGAATACAGGAAGAAAAGAAATAAATAATAAACACGGTGCAAAACGATGAAAGAATATAAAAACGTTCATATTCTCGACCACCCTTTAATAAGGCATAAACTTGCAATTATCAGGGACAAGAATACGAACACTAAACAGTTCAGAGAAATAATAGGCGAACTTGCAACGCTTATGGCGTACGAAAGTTTTAAGGACGTGCCCACGCAGGAAATAGAAGTGGAAACGCCGCTTGAAAAAACCAAACAGACTGTAGTTAAGGAAAATTCGGTGGCAATAGTTCCGATACTCCGCGCGGGGCTTGGTATGGTGGACGGTATTTTAACGCTGTTCCCCGCGGCAAAAGTAGGGCATATAGGTCTTTACCGCGACGAAGAAACGTTAGAACCGCACGAATATTACTGCAAATTACCGACGAATATCGATCGTAAAGTGGTAATGGTGGTAGATCCTATGCTGGCGACGGGCGGCAGCGCTTGCGACGCGATAAAAATGCTTAAAAAGCGCGGTTGCAAGAAGATAAAACTTATGTCTATAATCGCTGCGCCGGTAGGCGTTGAAAAGGTTGCGGAAACGCATCCAGACGTGGAAATTTACGTTTCTACGCTCGACAGGTGCTTAAACGAAAACGGATATATTCTCCCCGGTCTCGGCGACGCGGGCGACAGAATCTTCGGAACGAAATAACGCCTTGTAAAAAAGATAAAAAAGCACTCGGCAAAAAGCCGAGTGCCTTTTTTATTTAATTTAATTTACGCTAAAAAACTGTTCAGCGATAAGTCCATTTTGTGCGCCAGAACGAACAGCGTTTCTATCTTCACCTTTTCGCCGCGAACGATTTTATCGTAAGTTTTTACGTCTATATCGAATTTTCTGCAAAAATCGTAAGCGGAAATGCCGTGCTTTGATACGTAGTTTTCTATCGCCGTGCCTTTTACTATGTAATCCATAATCTTTCTCCTTATATTTGTATTTCAAAAAAATAAGTGCCGCAACCTTGCGATATGCGGCACTATGAGAAACGCATTATCGAAGGTTAGTTTTTGTCAAAAACCTAACTGCAAAACAACAATAATTTTTCCACGAAAAATCATAGCACCGTTTTCTTCGATAATAGCGTTATCCCCGCTATATCGAGTGCTAATGATTTTTACAAAATCAGGAAAAATTATTCATTTGTTTTATTATGCACAAAACATAACGTTAGGTTTTTGACATTATCATTATACAATACTTAAACGGGCAAGTCAAATTTATTTTTCCGCGTAAACTTGAAAAGATTGTTATATTTTGTCTTGTTTTGTCGAAAAACGGAAAAAGTTATAAAAATAACCGAAAAAACATCTAAAAAAAACGGAATTTATATTAAAATGCGGCAAATTGCCGAAAAAATTGCCTTTAAAAATGAAAAAGCCCCTTAATCCCCTTGGATTAAGAGTACCCCCGTCGGACTTAGTCCGCTGCGTTAAAAGTTTTTGTTAGCGTTGATAAATGCGAAATAGAACGCCGCACTTTCTTCCGTTTCAAATAACTTTACGCAATTTGTAAAGAACTTTTCCATTGTCTACCTCCTTTTCGGCGAAACCGCCGTGTTTAGCGTTAAAGGTGAAACAACAAAAAATATTAAGTTGTTCAAGCCTTTCGACTTTTCGGATATTATTATATTCTTTTAGGTTTTTTTGTCAAATATTTTAACCGCGGTTTTTAAAATATTTTTTTATTTTTTTATCTTTTGCGTCATATATCCTTGACTTTGCAGATTTTGGCATTATTTTATTCAAATCAAAGTCAAAGGTTTGACGGAAAACTTTTTTTGTTATATAATTTTATACAAGATTTAAATTATTTTTTCGGGTGGTTTATGAATTTCGATTTAGACAGCCTTAACGCAGCGACAAAAGAAGAACGCCTTAACGCGCTTGACGCCATTATACGCACGGAAAAGGAAAAACCCGCGTTCCGTGAGAACGACGCGAACAACCATATTCACACTATTTATTCCTTTTCGCCGTACTCGCCGACAAAAGCGGCTTATATGGCGTATTCCGCGGGGCTTACTAGCGCGGGTATTATGGACCACGATTCGCTTTCCGGCGCGGAAGAATTTAAAGCCGCCGCCAAAATGTTAAATCTCGGCGCGACCTGCGGTGTGGAAGTCAGGGCAAAATTCAAAAAAGGGTTCGGAAAAATCAATCACCCCGACCAAGCCGACTGCATCTATATGGCGGCGCACGGCATACCCGCCCAAAGCATAAAGCCTTTAAACGACTATCTTGCTTTTTACCGCGAAAAGCGCTACGAACGCGACGCGAAAATGTGCGAACTCATCACCGAAAAATACGGCAAGTTCGGCATAACGCTGGACTTTAAAAAAGACGTGTATCCGCTATCGCAAGCGAAAGAGGGCGGTTCTATTACCGAAAGGCATTTATTATTCGCGCTTTCCAAAAAACTTGCCGACCGTTTCGGCAGAACTGACGCGCTTTTAA
>JAFZYZ010000118.1 GCA_017615975.1 Clostridia bacterium
GCAAAGTTTTGCGGGCGGCCGCTTTTTTATACTTTAAATTATAAAACACCGTAGAAAAACATACCGAGAACAGCGGAAATAAGAATTAAAATAATAGGCGAAAAAGTTTTCTTGCGCACAAGTTTATAAGTAATATAAATTGCGGCGACGATACCGAAAATAACCGCCGCTTTCCAGTCGAACGAGACGGGATTGCCTATTTTGGTATAACCTATAACTACGGTTAAAAACAGAATTGCGCCCGTTGATATTATAAGCCCTACGACTACGGGGCGAACACCCGACAAAAAGCCCTTAACCCCGGCGAATTTCAACAATCCCCTGACTACGGCAGCAACTATAAGAATTATAATAAACGCGGGTAAAACGACGCCTAGAGTGGCAAGAAGCGCGCCTAAAAACCCGCCTTTTGCCGCACCTATAAAGGTCGCCATATTAATTGCGATAGGCCCAGGGGTGGATTCCGACACGGCAATAAAGTTCATAAGTTCCGTTTCGGTAAGCCAGCCGTGAGATATAACTTCGTCGGTCAGCATAGGTATCATACCGTACCCGCCGCCGAAAGACACCGCGCCTATTTTAAGGAAAGTCAAAAACAAATCGAGAAGTAAAGGCATTATTCTTTACCCCCGTTCTTTTGCTTATTCCTTAACTTAAAATAACCTACAAGATATACGGATAGCCCTATCGCGCCGCCGATAAGTATTAAAAACACGGTGGAAAAGTCGGGCGCAAAGAATTCCAAAAGCACCATAGCGATAACCGTTATAGACACCATAATACAGTTAAACGCATTGCGCTTTAAGTGTTTAAGCATTTTTATGCCCGCGGATATTATTAAAAAGGCTACGGCAGCCTGTATCCCGCGGAAGGCGTATCCCACGTATTCCAACGCCAAAAACTGTTCGAAAAAGAAGGATATGGTAAAAATTATTATAAACGACGGCAGAATAACGCCGAGCGTAGAAAACAGCGCACCGAAAAATCCGCCCCTTTTATAACCGATAAACGTTGCGGAATTGACGGCAAGCGGACCTGGAGAAGATTCCGCTATACCTATTATATCCAAAAAATCTTCGTGGCTTATTAAGCCCTTTTTCTCCGCCAACTCGCGTTCCATTACGGCAATCATTGCGTACCCGCCGCCGAACGTGAATAGCCCTATTTTAAAAAAGACTAAAAATAAGCGCAAAACTCTTTTCAAACTTTCCAAAACTGCCCCTTTATAAAAAATGCAACTTTTAAGTTGCATTGTTAGGTTGTAATCTTTATAGACTCGGTTTTAAAATGGTAATCGACTGTTCGGTATTAAACGCCGTCCACGGTACAACGTCTTTAGGCGGCTGAACCCTGAAAACCAGCCTTTTCCCGCTTACGGGATGAGTGAAAGCAAGATAATACGCCCACAGCGCCAAGTAGCCCTTCTTTGCCTTTTCCCCGCCGTAGCGCATATCTCCGTAAACGGGGCAACCTATCGCGTTCATCTGAACCCGTATCTGATGACTTCTGCCCGTATGTAATCTAATATCAGCAAGGCAATATTCGTTCTTAACTTCCAAAACCCTGTAATCGAGTTCGGCAAACTTCGCGCCTTCTGTCAGCGGCGGACAAACGTATACGGTATTGTTTATGGCGTTCTTTTTAAGATAGTGAGTTAAAATTGCCTGCTCTTCTTTCGGAACGCCGCAAAGCACCGCGTAATACCGCTTTTCAAAGTCGCCCGCTTTCATTTGTTCTGTTAGGCGCGCCGCTGCCTTTGAAGACTTGGCAAACACCATAACGCCGCCCGTAGGCCTGTCAAGCCGATGGACAAGTCCTAAATACACGTTCCCCTTTTTATCGTATTTTTCCCTGATATAGTCCTTTATAATGGTCAGCATATCCCTGTCCTTGCTTTCGTCTTCGCAAGAAGGAATGTTCTGCGGTTTCAGCACCACTATTATATGATTGTCTTCGTATAAAATATTGAGTTCGTCCATAAATTCACCCTATCGGTTTATCCAGATTCCGCTGTTTCCGCACGGAAGTATTATACCCTTTTCTTCGGTTGTAAGCCCAACTTCGTACGCATCCGTCTCGCCGCCGCGCTTTGCCGCCACCGCAGACACCAACACGTTCTTTATTACCTGCGGTTGAAGCCCGGTCGTATAACTGTTGATAAGAAAGAACAGCGGATTGTCCGACAGCACCTTTTCGCAAAGTTCCACAAGCGGGAAAAGTTCCGCTTCAAGTTTCCACGTTTCGCCGTTAGGTCCTCTGCCGTAAGAGGGCGGATCCATTAAAATAGCGTCGTATTTTCTGCCGCGGCGTATTTCTCTCTCGACGAACTTCTTACAATCGTCGATAATGTATCTTACGTCCCCGTCCGCAACGCCGGACAGCGCGGCGTTTTCTTTAGCCCGTTCCACCATCGCTTTGGCGGAATCTACGTGGCAAACGCTTGCGCCCGATTTTAACAGCGCGCAGGTTGCGCCGCCCGTATAGGCGAAAAGATTAAGCACGCTTATCTTTCTGCCGCTTTGTTCCACGAGAGAACGCATATAATCCCAGTTGACGGCTTGTTCGGGGAAAAGTCCCGTATGCTTAAAGCCCATGGGTTTTACTTTGAATTTAAGGTCGTTATAGCCTATAACCCACTCTTCCGGCATTTTGCCCTTAAACACCCAGCGTCCGCCGCCCGTTTCGCTGCGTATATATTTTGCGGAAAGATTTTTATAACCGTCAAGATCTACATTGCTTTTCCATATAACCTGCGGGTCGGGGCGAAGTAAAATCACTTTTCCCCACCTTTCGAGTTTATATCCGTCGCCCGTCGCGATAACGGAATAATCCTTCCAAAGGGCGGCTTTCATTATTTTACCGCCTTAACTACGGAAACGGTGCATTTTATACCGTTCACGTCAAGTTCTTTCGCGTATCCGTCGCCCGCGCCTTCGATAACCGCGTCAGCCAGCACTACCGACTTTAACGCGTCGGATTTTAACGCTTCCAGAACGCCCGCGTCGTTCGACGTGTAATACACTTTTATTCTGTCTACTACGTCGAAGCCCGCTTCTTTACGCATAGTTTGGATTTTGGAAATAAGTTCCCTCAATATACCTTCTTTCAGCAATTCTTCGGAAACCGCCGTATCTAAAACCACGGTAATTCCGTTGTCGCTTGCGGAAACAAACCCTTCCGCACTCTGGCTTTCTATCAGAAGATCGTCTATGGTAAACTCGAACGCGTCGCCTTCAAACTCGGTTTTATAGACTGCGCCGCTCTTCACCGTCGCAACGATCGCGTTCGCGTCGCAAGTTTCGAAAAGTTTACGGATTTTAGCGAGTTTAGCGCCGTATTTCGGTCCAAGCGTTTTAAGTTGCGGCTTGATTTTATACGACACGAATCTCGTCGCGTCTTTTAAGTGTTCTATCTCTTTTACGTTAAGTTCGTCTTTCGCTATGTCTAAAAGTTCGGGAGACAAATCGGTCGCGCGTTCGGAACACACGAACAGTTTGGCAAGGGGCTGACGGTTTTTGATGTTGGACGCGTTTCTGCAGGATCTGCCCAGCACCACTATATCGAGAACGTTCTGCATACCGTCTTCAAGCGCCTTATCTATATACGACGCGTCGCTTACGGGATAAGAACAGAGATGTACCGAGATAGGCGCGTCCTTATAGAACTGCGGCACTAAATTTCTATACACCGATTCCGCCATAAAGGGCGTAAACGGGGCTGCAAGGCGGCAAACGGTGGTTAACACCGTATAAAGCGTGGTATAAGCCGCCGCTTTGTCTTCCGTCATTTCCGAACCCCAGTAGCGTTCCCTGCCGCGGCGAACGTACCAGTTGGACAAATCGTCTGTGAAAGCCGTAAGCAGTCTTGCCGCGCCGAAAATATCGTATGAATTAAGGCTTTCGTCCACTTTCTTAATAAGCGTGTTCATTTTGGAGAGAACCCACTTGTCCATTAAAGAAAGTTTGCACTGCTTTAAGTCGAATTTACTCGGGTCATACCCGTCAATCTCGGCGTAAAGCACGAAAAACGCGTAAGTGTTCCAGAAAGTACCCATAAATTTACGCTGCGCTTCGGAAACCGCCTCTTCGTAAAATCTCGAAGGTAGCCACGGGCTAGACCCCGTGTAGAAATACCACCTTACCGCGTCCGCCCCCTGTTTATCGAGAACAGTCCACGGATCGACGACGTTGCCCTTATGTTTACTCATCTTTATACCGTTCTTGTCGTTGACGTGTCCTAAAACTATACAGTTTTTAAACGGCGCTTTGCCGAAAAGCAGAGTAGAAACGGCAAGAAGAGTGTAAAACCAACCGCGCGTCTGGTCTATCGCTTCGGATATAAAGTCCGCGGGAAAATGTTTCTCAAATAGTTCTTTATTTTCAAAAGGATAGTGGAACTGCGCAAAAGGCATCGATCCGGAATCGAACCAGCAGTCTATAACGTCCTTTTCGCGCACGAAAGTCCCACCGCATTCACATTCGAAAGTGCAATCGTCAATGTAGGGACGGTGCAGTTCTATATCGCCGTCGATACGGCAAAGGTCTTTAAGTTCCTGTTTGCTGCCGATAACGTGGATTTTACCGCACTTGTTGCATACCCATACGGGCAGCGGCGTACCCCAGTATCTTTCACGGGAAATACCCCAGTCGATAACGCTTTCAAGGAAATTCCCCATTCTGCCCGACTTTATCGTTTCGGGCATCCAGTTGACCGAATCGTTAGCGGCTAAAAGTTGATCCTTTACCGCAGTCATCTTTATAAACCAACTCTCTCTCGGATAGTAGATAAGCGGAGTGTCGCAACGCCAGCAGAAAGGATAACTATGAGTAAATTCCATAGTCTTAAACAGCAGTTTGCGTTCTTTAAGGTCGGCGATTATCAGTTTATCCGCGTCTTTAACGAAAATTCCAGCAAACTTTCCGCAACGGGAATCTAAATTCCCCTGCGGATCAACGAGTTTTACAGACGGCAGATTGTACCTGTCGCCGACTATATGGTCGTCTTCGCCGTACACGGGCGCAATATGAACTATACCCGTACCGTCTTCCATCGTAACGTAGTCGGCGGTCGTTAAGAAAAAGGCTTTCTGCCCGTTCTTTTCTATATCGGACACTGCAAAGTCGTAAAGCGGAACGTACTCTTCGTACTCGTAGTCTTTACCCGTCTTTTCAGACACCGTTTCATACTCTTCAAAATATTTGCCGACGAGTGCTTTGGCAAGAATATAATGCGTGCCGTCCGCCACTTTGATTTCCGAATAAATCTCGGCTGGGTTCATACACAGCGCCATATTGTTGGGCAGCGTCCACGGCGTAGTCGTCCACGCAAGGAAATAGGTATTTTCTTTATTTTTCGCGGGAAAGCCTACGAAAACCGAAGTTTCCTTTACGTCTTTATATCCCTGCGCTACTTCGTGCGAAGACAGCGCCGTGCCGCAGCGCGGGCAGTACGGAACTATTTTATAGCCCTTATATAAAAGCCCCTTTTCGGCAATCTGTTTAAGCGCCCACCATTCCGATTCTATATATTTATCGTCGTAGGTTATGTACGGATTTTCCATATCCGCCCAGTAGCCCACGCGGTCGCTCATCTTTTCCCACTCGGTCTTATATTTCCAGACGCTTTCCTTACATTTTTTGATGAAGGGTTCTATACCGTACTTTTCTATCTCTGGTTTGCCGTCTATGCCGAGAAGTTTTTCCACTTCGAGTTCGACGGGAAGACCGTGCGTATCCCAGCCCGCTTTACGAAGACAATGTTCGCCTTTCATAACGTGGTAGCGCGGAATTATATCTTTTATAACGCGGGTAAGAATATGCCCGATATGCGGTTTGCCGTTAGCGGTAGGCGGCCCGTCGTAAAACGTGAATTCCTTTGCGCCGTCGTTCTCCGCCATATTCTTTTCAAAAATCTTGTTTTCCTTCCAGAATTTTAAGACCTCTTTTTCCCTGTCTAAAAAATTCAGCGACGTATCAACTTTCTTGTACATAAATTGCTCCCGTTATAAAAGTATTTAAAATATTACCTATATAAGTATAGAATTATTTGTCGGTTTTGTAAAGTTAATTTCGCCGAATTGCCTTTTTTTATTAAAAAAAACTTGCAAATACGCGCCCGATAGGTTAAAATATAATAGCCGTGCTATGCGGGGAGTTAGCGATGCCCTGTTATCCGCAATTCGCTTAGCGGAGCAGAATGCTTTATTAGGCTTGTTATATGGAAGGCAGAACGGTATAAGGAGCGTTGATATCAAGGTCTTGTGCAACTCGTCCCCGCGAACCGTGTCAGAGTAGGAATACAGCAGCACTAAACGGATAGACGCGTGTGCCATAAGGTTGCTTTGAAGGAGCTACCTATATCGCCACCGCTTCGGTATAACCTGTCGAGTAAAGACGCACGGTATTTTTTTAAAACCAACGCCCGCTTGCTAAAAATTTAGCAAGCGGGCGTTTAAACATACCGTAAATTTTATTTTAGATAGAAAACTTCTTCGAGTAGCGGCTGCGCACCGGTAGTCTTGTCCATATCCATACGGATAACGTCTTTCATATACTCGTTCCATCTGTTAACGACGGGACTTTCAGCCTGAACTTTCGCCGCGTAATTCTTGCCGTACTTACACTCGTAATACCCGAACAACTCGTTATCGCAAAGCCATATGGAATAATTTTCTATTCCCGCGGATTTCAAAACTTCTATCATCTCTTTCCAAATTTCGTTATGCCGCTTAATATATTCGGCTTTTTTGCCCTCTTTTAACGTTGCCTTCCAAGCGTATCTTTCCATTTTTTACCCCTAAACCTATCGTTGCATAAATAATACCACTATTTTGATTACAAAGCAAGTAAACCCTATAAACACTCTCGAAAAAGATTTGCTTGCAAAGATTTTTCGAGAAAAGAAAGGGCAGGATTTGCGAGACTTGTAAGGAGCAAACGACCGTTTGCGACGGAATAGCGATTGCTACCGCCAAAGCGGTCAATCGCGTCATTCACGGCCGTGGGCCGTGGTTTCTTGTTGCGCTTTTGCGCTGCAAGAAACAAATTAAAAGGCAACCCCTAACGGATTGCCTTTTAATTTAGTTCTGGTCGGAGTAGCGAGACTTGAACTCACGGCCTCTTGCCCCCCAGACAAGCGCGCTACCAACTGCGCCATACCCCGCCTCGTCGTCGCTCCGCCTCTTAGCTCGAAATAAGATAAATATTATTTCTTCACCTTATGGCGGGCTATTCCTCTTCCCACAAAATCTTTGCAAGCAAATCTTTTGCGGAAGTCCTGTTTTTGCAAGTAAACACATTGTATCACAATGAAAAATTTTTTGCAACAATTTTTCAGGCGATTTATACTTTTTATATATTTAAAATTTATTCCGCCCCGACTACAATCACTCGGGGCGGAATACTTATCCTTATTTTATTTATAACAGCCTATTTTTTGCCGAACAGCCTGCGCATAAACGCGGGAAGCTCTTTTTTCTTATCAGCAGCGGGCTGTTCCGCCTCTTCAACCTTTTCTTCTTTCGGCTCTTCTACCACTTCGGTTGCCGCAGATTCCGTTTCTTCCGCCGCATTTATCGCCTGTTCTTTCTCTTCTATTTCACGAAGCAGGGGCGGAAGAGTTTCATAAGATTCCGATCTTACGTTTATCAGCGTCCTTCTGTCGTCTCCGCTTGGATTAAAGCCCGTCGCTATTATGGTTATCTTTACTTCGTCAACCATACCGTCGTCAATAGTGCTGCCGAAAATGATATTCGCCGAAGGATCGATTATGCCCTGTACGAGTTCAGCCGCTTCGGATATTTCCGAAAGCATAAGATCTTTGCCGCCGCTGACATTTAATATTACCGATTTCGCGCCCTCTATCGTGGTTTCCAAAAGCGGGCTGGAAACTGCCTGTCGAACGGACTCTATTATCCTGTTTTCGCCTTTCGCCCTGCCTATACCCATATGGGCAAGCCCCTGATTTCTCATTACGGTATTGACGTCCGCAAAGTCAAGGTTGATGAGAGACGGCGTGGCGATTAAGTCCACTATGCCTACTATGCCCTGTTTAAGCATATCGTCCGCCACCCTGAACGCGTCTAAAACGCCTATCTGCGGGGGCAAAGACTGTAAAAGTTTATCGTTAGGAATAACCACCAGCGTATCTACGTATTTTTTGAGATTCGCTATACCCTTTTTGGCGTTCTCGTTCCTTACCTTGCCTTCAAAGGAAAACGGTTTGGTAACCACTGCGACAGTCAGAATACCGAGTTCGCGCGCGATTCTCGCAATAACCGAGGCAGCACCCGTACCCGTACCGCCGCCCATACCTGCCGCTATAAACAGAAGGTCCGTACCCTGCAATACGCTTGCTATCTCTTCTTTGGACTCTTCCGCGGCGGCTTCGCCGACGTTGGGATCGCTGCCCGCGCCAAGTCCTTTTGTAAGCACCGCGCCTATCTGAATACAGTTTTCCGCTTTGGACAGTAAAAGCGCCTGATTGTCGGTATTTACCGCAAAAAATTCCGCACTTTTAACGCCCGAATCTATCATACTGTTTATGGCGTTGCAACCGCCGCCGCCAACGCCCATTACGCGTATAACCGCAGAATTTGTTTTGAATTCGCCTTGATTCATCATTTCCGAAATCTCCCTATTTTGGTTTAATTATTTATTATCTTCCGAAAAAACGGCAAAATCCGTTAACTTTCGGAAAAAGTAAGATCTAAAAGAGACAGCGCCGAAGATTCCGTCGGCTTGTCCATCAACGGAACTTTGGGCGCGACCACTTCCACGCTTAAACCCGTTCTGTTGGCGACGTGTTCTTTCGCCCCGCGCAGATATGAAATGCCGCCGCCCGTGAGAGAGAGTGAAACGTATTCGGGAATTGCATAACCCGAATCTTCCATACTCTTTTCTATCTCTTCACATAAAGCGTCCAGACTTTCTTTAAGCGCCGCAGCCGTTTCCGCAGAACTGTAATAACTGCCGTCCGACAGACAGATGAGTTTATGATTATCCCCGTTTTCCGCACTTAAATTGACTTTGCGCTTTAATTCTTCGGCAAGGTCGAAGTCCATACCGAACCGTTGAGTAAGCGCCGCGGTAATATACCCGCCGCCGTACGGGAAAGAACGCTGATACAGTATTCCGTCCCCCTGCACGAGTGAAAAAGTCGCCGTTATATACCCCACGTCCAAAAGCATTGCTATTCTGTCGCGCGCCTCGGGTTCTAACAGGTACATTATTTCGGCAAGCGAAGAAGAAACGCACTCTACGTCCGGAATGCCCGCCGCTTTCAGCGTGTTTTTGACCGTGTCGATAAAATAGTTGCTGCACACTATAAAGGAAAGCGTGCCTTTTAAAATCTCGCTGGCAGAGCCTATCGGGTTTGCAAGCCGTCTGTAATCGTCGAGTTCGTACACTATTGCCGAACGGTTGATAAGCGAATACTTCGCCGACGCGGGCACGAAAGCCGAATCGAACAGCACGTCCACGTCCGTTTCAGTAATGCGCTTTTTGCCGGAAAAAGATATCTGCCCCGCTTTTACTTCCACTTTGGTAAATTCGCCGGGCACGCCGACGTAAACTTTCTGATTATTCTTCTTTACCGACGCAGATATAAACTCCGCCGCCGCAAAAAGAATTTTCTTTACACCGGCAGCGTCAAAGAACTCCCCGTCCGCAAAGCCCTCGTAAGGATAATCCTTTCTCGCCTTGATAATAAAGGTCTTATTTACGCCTCGTTCGCCTATAATAACGGTTATCTTCGACGAACCTACGTCTATTACAGCAACCTGCGTCTTTTGCATCTTTACTCCTCAAACGGACTGAAAGCCGTCCATTTAGCCTTTATCTCCCCGCCGTTTTCCCTGTAAGCGGTTATCCAACAAACGGTTTTTTCGTAATCACCAAGCGTTTCGTACGTTTCAAACGCTTTCGCAATCTTTTCACCGCCGAAATCTTCTACGTCCCAAACGACTACGCTTACACCCGTATTTGTAGTTATAACGGCGTTGCGGCGCGTATCCTTGTCGTCTATTTCCACGCTTTCCACCAAATCGGAAAGCCCCAAATCACCCGCCGATTTTATTATCGCGCAAAGCAGCGCGTCGTCAGTCGTCTTAATCTTCTCACCCACGACGGCGCGTTCTATATCCACTGTTTTAAGTTCTATCGGTATAACGTTGCCGGGGTATTCGGTTTCTCCCGTGTCGTTAAGAATAACCCCTTCGCTATCTATAACGAAAACGCTGCCGCCCGAAACGATCTTAAACGCTTCCACCCGCTTTACCACGCGCACTTTAAGCACGTTGGGAAAGGATTTTTCCACCGAAGTTATCTGATAGTACGGATACTTGTCGCACACCTTATACACGTCGTCCTTATCCAGAAACAGCAGACTTTTGCCGGTAAACCTGTCCAGATCCTTTTGTATTTGTTCCGCTTGCGAATCACCGTACACGGTAAAGTCCGCGGAGACTTTTTTTACCGAAAATAAAAAAACGCACGAAACGATTACGGCGATACAGAACGCCGCCGCAACCGATATAATGGCAAATTTTTTTACGTTGAACATAATTCCCCTTTATACGCGGACTATATCCGCGCCGAGTGCCGCAAGTTTTTCGTCCATACGGAAATACCCGCGTTCCAAATGACTGATATCCTTTACCAGAGTAGTGCCTTCGGCGTTAAGCCCCGCAAGTACCAGCGCCGCGCCGCACCTTAAATCGTGTGCGTAAACTTCCGCACCGTGAAGTTTCATTACCCCCGTTATCTCGGCGGTATCGCCGTAAAGGCGCGCTTTTGCGCCCATATTGTTGAGTTCCGCAATATGGTGAAAACGCTTTCTGAACACGCTTTCCTTTATCACGGACACCCCGCCCGACACCGCTGCAAGTGCGCAAGCCTGCGCCTGCATATCAGTCGGGAAAGACGGGTACGGCCCCGTGGTAAGCGAGAAGGCTTTTCGTCTTCTCCCCCCGCGTATGTATATTATATCATTTTTTATTTTAATTTTACAAGTATTATCGCAAAGTTTAGCCAAAAGTGCGGAAATATTTTCGGGTTTTACCCCTTTAACTTCCACTTCGCCGCCCGTTATCGCCGCCGCGATAAGGTAAGTGCCCGCTTCTATCCTGTCGAAAGAGGGTGTAAACTCCCTGCCGAACAGCCGTTTTACACCCCTTACTCTCACTACCGAAGTGCCCGCGCCTTCGACTTCGCCGCCAAGAAGATTGATAAACTCGGCGAGATCGACTATCTCGGGCTCTTTCGCCGCGCCGATTATCACCGATTCGCCGTCCGCCGCAGAAGCGGCGATTATGGCGTTTTCCGTTGCACCGACGGACGGAAATGACAGCACCGTTTTGCCGCCTTTAACGGGTTCTGTGCAAACTATCAAGCCGTCTTCTTCGCTGATGTTAGCACCCAAATCTTTAAGCGCCTTTATATGTATGTCGACCGGTCTGCCGCCTATGTCGCAACCGCCGGGGTACGGTATTATCGCTTTTCCGTACTTTGCCGAAAGCGCACCAAGCATCAGAACCGAAGTCCTTACGCTTTTGGAAATCTCCTTTGAAAAGCCGCCGTCTGCGGAATTTTCGGGCGTAATAATCAGATTTTTACCCGTAAATTCCGTTTTTACGCCGCAACTTTCGATTATTTTCGCCATATTTACTACGTCGGCTATCGCGGGACAGTTTTTTATCACCGTTTGCCCGTCCGCAAGAATTGCCGCCGCCATTATCGGCAGAACGGAATTTTTCGCGCTTTCCGCGCGCACTTTACCGTCCAGCGTTCTGCCACCGTTTATCTTAAAATCCATAACATTCACCCCGTACGCATTATCCGCCGAGTTTAATAAAACGAACGGCTTTTCGCGCCGCCCGTCTTAGTATATACTATGGAATTTACGCCTAAAAAGTTCCCGTACCTTTGCGTGAAATATTGAAAACCACCCCCGCTTCCGCCATAAAGATTATAATTGAAGTGTTGCCGCTTGATACCAGCGGTAAAGGCAGCCCCGTGGGCGGTATGCTGCCGCTTACGACCAGCGCGTTCACTACCACCTGTATTCCGAATATCATCGCTATACCCGTGGCGAGAATAAACCCGAACACGTCCTTTGCCCGCCTTGCGGCACGCAAGCCGCGGAACACTATAAACGCAAGTAGCGCAAAGAAAAACACGAGACCTATAAAACCTATCTCTTCCCCTATTACCGACAATATGAAATCCGATTCGGCAAACGGTAAAAACGCGTATTTTTGGCGGGAATTAAAAAGCCCCACGCCGAACCACCCGCCAGATCCCAACGCGTAAAGGGACTGTAAAAGTTGATACCCTTCGCCTTTCGGACTCTCCCACGGATTTAAAAAGGCGGCAAGCCTGCTTAACCTGTACGGTTCGATAAGTATAAGCACCACGCCCGCGAACGCCGCCGGCAGGATTATTAAAAGCATAGCCTTTATTTTAAGCCCCGCGGCGAAAATTACCGTCATCATCAAAAGGGCAATACATACGGTTATGGACATATTCGGTTCTAAAATAACGAAAAGGCAGACCGTACCGCCGAACAAAAGCACGGGTAATACTCCCGAAAAGTTAGCGGCGCGTTCCTTATACGCCGAAAAATAGGTGGCGGAAAAGAGTATAAGCGAGAACTTTGCAATCTCCGACGGTTGAAGTGTAAACGCGCCTAAACCTATCCAGCGTTTAGCACCGTAATTTTCCACCCCTATCCCCGGAACGAATACCAGTGCCAACGCCACAAACGACAGGATTGCGACCACTACGGTGAACTTTTTAAGTTTTTTGTAATCGTAAAGCGCGGCGCAAATCATAGCGACAACGCCAAGCGCTATGCCGATAACCTGCTTTTTTACGAAATATAACGCGTCTCCGTAAGTGGCTGCCGCAGAATAGTTGCTTGCGGAATATATAAACACCGTTCCTATCACCGCCAAAAGCACCACGGCTATAAGCAGCGCGTAATCGCCGCCCTGTCTGCGGATAAAGGGTTTCATTTACAGTTCACCCGCTATTTTATTAAATCTTTCGCCGCGTTCTATATAAGACGAAAACTCGTCGAAACTCGCGCAGGCGGGGCTTAACAGCACCTGTTCGCCGCTTTCCGCCATCATCACGGCTATCTTTACCGCCGTATCGAACTCCGTACACACGGTAATATCGGTATAGCCCGCCCTGTCCGCCGCGGCAAGCATATTGCGGCGGGATTTGCCCGTAATTACCGTATGCTTTACCGAAGAATTCTTTATACACTCGAAAAGTCCGTCGTAAGTCTCACCCTTTTCGCTGCCGCCTAAAATAAGCACCGTGGGAATCCTTGCCGCACGGATAGCCGTTATCGCCGAAGCGGTGTTGGTGGATTTGGAATCGTTTACGAATTTCACGCCGTTTTTTTCTAAAACCAGTTGGTTTCGGTACGGCACGCCGCGAAACCCCTTTATGGCCCGCGCTATATCTTCCGCGCTTACACCCAAAAGCCGAGAAACGGCTATCGCGAACAGCGCATTGTATAGATTGTGTTCGCCGGATACGGGGACTTCGTCCGCACTCATTACCATCTCGCCCTTAAAATACAGAACGCCGTCCGAAAGATACGCCCCGTCCACTTCACCGCGCAAGGAAACCCATAACGCTTTCGCCTTTACGGCGGTGTAAAAACTCCTAACCGTCTCGTCGTCGTAATTAAGCACGCAGTACTCGGTCTCTTTTTGGTTCGCAAACACCCGCTTTTTCAAGAATACGTAATTTTCCATAGTGTAATGCCGTTCCAGATGGTCGGGCGAAATATTAAGCACGCAGGAAATATGCGGGCAGAACGCGCTTACGCTTTCCAACTGAAAACTAGACACTTCGGTTATAAACACCGAATTTTTATCGCCCCCGTCAATTTCCTGCGTTAAAGGCACGCCTATATTTCCGACAGTCTTCGCGGCGATACCCGACTGGTTTAAAATATCGCTTACAAGCGACACGGTGGTAGTTTTGCCGTTCGTACCCGTTATCGCTATAAAGGTGGGCGAAAACTGTTCGTAGGCAAACTCCAACTCGCCCAAAATCCGTTTGCCCATTGATTTAGCCTTAACCGCTACGGGGTGGTTTATGGGAACGCCCGGGCTTATTATCACCGCGTCGATATCGTTCAGCACCGCGTCTATGCCCTCTTTTAACGCTTCCGTTGCGCCAAGCGCAGAAAGTTCAGCTTTAGCTGCCGCTATTTTTTCGCTTGACATCTCTTCGTAAAAATAACAGACGGCGTGTTTATCCAAAAGATATTTCGCCGCCTGATACCCGCTTTTCGATACGCCGAGAACTAAAAATTTCTGATTTTTTACGAACATACTTCACCTCATAAATAAAATATGACGCACACCGTTCCCGTTATGATAGTATAAAGAGAATAATAAAAACTTATTTGCGTTTCGGTAAACCCTTTCATCTGCAAATGGTGGTGAAAGGGCGCCATTAAAAACACCCGCCTTTTAGTGCGCTTAAAATACGCCACCTGTATTATGACCGACAGGCTTGACCACACGAACGCGCCGCCTATTATCGGTACGAACAGGGTGTTTCCGGAAAATACCGATACAGCACCCAAAATTCCGCCTATCGCCAGCGAACCCGTATCGCCCATAAACACCTTTGCTTTCGGCGCGTTGAAAATAAGAAACCCTAAAATTCCGCCCATAAGCGCGAAAATCAGCAAAAGCAAACCGTCCGTCTCTTCTTCCCTTATATAGTAAAAAGCAAACTCCTTTTCAAGCACGATAATCACCGCGATAAACGCCGCGTAGCAAAGAGAAACGCCGCCGCAAAGCCCGTCCAGCCCGTCGGTTAAGTTCACGCTGTTGGTTATCGCTATAAACACCGACGCTACTATAAATATTGAAAAAATCCCGACTTCCACCGCTTTTTTCGTGAAGGGCAGATACATAGCGGTAAGCCCGTTAGAGTAGGCGAACGCCCCGCCTAAAAGGGCTATCGCCGTCTGAAACAGTATTTTCTGATAGGGCTTTAACCCTTCGTTATGCTTTAACTTTATCTTGATAAAATCGTCCAAGAATCCTACAAGCATATAGAACAGCCCTATCGCCGCCGAAAACGCCGCTATTTTTTCCGTTAAACCGCCGAACGCAAAAAACAAAACGGTGCAAGGCACAATAAAAAACAGCCCGCCCATAGTCGGCGTACCGCTTTTAGATTCGTGTTCTTTGACGTATTTTAATATCGGTTGTCCCGCCTTTATACGCCTTAAAGCGGGCACGGCAAACAGCCCCGTTATAAAAACCGTGCCTATAGAACACAAGAGTATCAGGAATAAAATCCGCATTACCTCACCGTCTCCGTAAATATTCGTTTACCGTATCTTTGTCGGAAAAGGGGCGTTTTATACCGAAAACGTCCTGATATTTTTCGCTACCCTTGCCCGCAATAAGCACTATATCCCCTTTTTCCGCCATATTAAGCGCGTACTTTATACCTTCCGCGCGTTCCTGCACGATAACGTACGCGTCGGTTTCTTCCCTTAACCCACGTTCCACGTCCCAAATAATGTCCATAGGTTCTTCATATCTCGGATTGTCAGAAGTCAGCACGGTAAAATCGGCTTCCCTGCCGCTTATTCTGCCCATAACGGGGCGTTTCAATTTATCCCTGTTGCCGCCGCACCCGAACACGCATATCAGCCTTTTCCCGTGTGGCTTTAAGGATGAAAGGCTTTTTTCAAGCCCGTCGGGCGTGTGCGCGTAATCAACGTAAACGGAAAATTCGCCGCCGAATACGCACTCTAACCTGCCGCTTACACCCTTTAAGTTTTCTATACCTTCCGCAACTTTCTGCGGCTTTATTCCGTAAAGCGCGCAGGCGGTCGCCGCCGCCAAGGCGTTATACACGTTAAACCTACCGGTAAGATTTAATTTCACGTCGTAAATACAGTCGAAAAGATTGAGTACGAAATCCGTTCCCGAAAGCCTTTCTTCAATATTTACCGCAAACACGTCGGCGGGGTTTTCTATTCCGTAAGTCAGCGCCTTGCCCTTTACCGTTTCCGCTATCTTTCTGCCCGTATCGTCGTCGCTGTTCGACACCACGTACCTGCAAAAGTTATTCTTGAAAAAAGAAGTCTTCGCCCTGCGGTAACGTTCCATATCCTTGAAAAAATCCAGATGATCCTGCGTAAGATTAGTGAAAACGCCTATCTCGAATTCCACCCCGTACACCTTTTTAAAGTACGCCGCGTGCGCCGAAACTTCCATCACTACCGCTTCCACACCGCTTTCGTACATATCCGCAAGCGTTTTATGCAATTCCACGGGATCGGGCGTAGTTAACGCCGACTCCCTGAACTTATCCCCGTAAAATACCCCCAGCGTGCCTATAAGTCCGCACTTAACGCCCGCGCTCATAAGCACCGAAGCGATAAAATGCGTGGTGGTAGTTTTTCCGTTAGTTCCGACGACGCCTATCATCTTCATCTTCTTATCCGCGTGCCCGTAAAACGCCGCCGCTATTTCGCACACGGCTATGCGCGCGTCCTTTACTACTATCTGTGTTATCGGCGTATCCAGCCGCCGTTCCACCACCGCCGCCACGCAGCCGTAGTTTACCACCTGTTTTATAAATTCGTGCCCGTCGTAGTTTTCCCCGCTTATGCACACGAACAGTCCGCCCTTCGATACGGCGTTACTGTCGGCGGAAACGTCTTTTATCTCTATATCCGTCGAACCAATTATTTCCCTGTATTTAAGATTTTGGATAAGTTGATTGAGTTTCATAAAGATTTCTCCGTTTCCCTACTCTACGGGCGGTAAGTTTTTTAAGTTTATAATCCCTTCGAACACCTGTTTAGCGTAAGGCGCGGCGACCGTGCTGCCGTAATACTCACCCTGCGGTTCGTCTATTATTACGAGCGCCAGGTATTTAGGCGCGTTTGCGGGAAAATATCCTACGAAAGACGCAACGTATTTGCCCGCGGCTATAACCCCGTTTTCGTATTTTTGCGCCGTGCCCGTCTTGCCCGCCACCCTATAACCTTCTATGTACGCCTTTTTGCCCGAACCGTCGCGCACCACGCCTTCAAGCATTTCGGACAGTATTGCCGAAGCCTTTTCGCTTATAACCCTGTGTTTCATCTTCGGCTTTATCTTCTCGGCGATTATACCGCCCGAATATATCTCTTCGGCAAAATACGGCGTATAATATTTTCCGCCGTTTATTGCAGCCGCCGTTGCCGCGGCAAGTTGAAGCCCGCTTACCGCTATCGTCTGCCCGAACGCTATCCTTGCAAGATCTACGTTCTGCACCGCGGATATGGGCAATATCATACCTTGTGCTTCGCCCGAAAAGTCCACGCCCGTCGTGCGCCCGTAATTAAACAGGTCTATATATTTATACATAGTGTCTTTGCCAAGAGACATCGCTATATCCACGAAAATCGGGTTGCAACTGTTGTTAAGTCCGCCCTGCAAGTTAAGACTTGCGTGCTTTCCGTTGGCGTGATTACTCCAGCACTTGACTTTCTGCCCGTCTATATACCTATAACGCGAAGAATTGAAAATATGCGTGGGCGAAAAGGCTTTGGGATTGCCGTTTAAGTATTCTTCTATATCCGCAGCCGCGGTTAAAATCTTGAAAGTAGAACCGGGTTCGTACACGTCGCTTAAAAGGCTGTTCCTGGACAGCGCGTACAGTAAAGAGATATCCGAACGGGATATTTCGTTCAGGTTATACGAAGGTTTTATCGCCAGCGCGCGGATAGCGCCGCTTTGCGGATCTAAAATCAGCATTTGGGCGGACTTTGCCTTATGAACGGTCATTGCCTCTGCGGTAGCCGCTTCCGCAAGTTGCTGAATTTCGTAATCTATCGTAAGTTTAAGGTTTAAGCCGCCGGTCGCGGGAATATAACTCACCTTACCGCCGTCTATTTCCACGCCGACTATATCCGTTTCGTAAAGAATTTCTCCGTCAATGCCTTTAAGGTATTTGTCGTAATAAAGTTCCAAGCCCGATTGTCCCTTTCCGTCCGTTGAAGTAAAACCTAAAACCTGCGTCAAAAATTCGTTATACGGATACACTCTCGAATTATCGCGGGAATAATACACCCCGTCGAACCCGTATTTTAAAAGCGCGTTTACCGCGTCTTTTCTCACCTGCTTTTTAACGGTGATTTCGCTGGAAACCGTTTCGGTAAGCCGTTTATAAACGTATTCGTAATTAAGCGAAAGGGTTTCCGCAAGCGCGGTGCAAAGCGCGTTTAAGTCTTTAACCGCTTTTTTCCGCACGAACACCGTGTAAGTGTCGTCGTTTGCCGCCAGCACCACACCGTTAATATCGGTTATTTCGCCGCGCGCGGCGACGACGGGAATCTCTCTCGTCCACTGGTCTATCGCCTTTTCCTGTAAATCTTCGCCCCAGATCACCTGAACGTAAAACAGTCTGCCTAAAACGAAACAAAATAAAAAGGTTATCGCGATATATATCGCTAATAACCTCTTTCGTAAAACCGTTATTGAAAAATCTGTTTTTATCTTCGGACTCTCCCGTATTTTAATCGGCAAGGAAAGTTCTTCCTGAACCGCATTATAATATATGTCCGAATTTAACTTTTAATTACCGTACACCATATCGTATTCGTTGACTGCCAAATCCACGATACGCTCTTCCGATGAAAGATTTGCTATTTCCGCGCTCTGTGCGGTAAGTTCCGCAACGCGCGCAGAATAGGTCGCGTTAAGCGACGCTACGTCGCGGGAAAGCGATCTCAAAACGCCCGTATTCAATACTATAAGCGCTAAAATCACCGATACGACGAGTGCGTACAGCGCTATTACGAGTTTACCCTTTCCGTTTAATTTATAAGAACTCTTGCGTTCGCTTTTACTCTTCTCAGCGTCGTTAAAAATCTGCGGATCGCCGTCTATAAACTGCGTGGTAGTCGTCGTAGGTCTAATATCTTCGTCCGAATAGGCTTTTATCTCTTCCGCGGGCGCGTCTTCGACTGCCGCGGCCTCTTCCGCTTCCATTTCGGAATATCTGTCGTAGTTTAAAAGCCTGTCGAGATTGCGCTGCATTCTCGCCTTCGCTTCTTCTCTACTCTCTTCACGCTGGGGTGCTACGGTCTCATACGCAACTTCTCTTTCCAAAAGATCGACCCCGCCGCGAACCGAATTGTCGGTCGCCGAATATCTTTCAGGCCGCCTTGTCGTTATCATAACCGTTCTCCTTTTCCTTACTTTTAAGTATCGACGTAAAACGTCTAAACCCGTTCCGCAACGCGCAGTTTCGCGCTCTTTGCTCTCGGATTGATTTTCAGTTCTTCTTCTCCCGCCGTTATCGGGTGCTTGGTGATTATCACCGCTTCGCGCTTTTTGCCGCACACGCACACGGGTAAACTCTTATCGCATATACAATCGGTTTCGAGTTCGCGGAACGCCTGCTTTACTATCCTGTCTTCTAACGAGTGAAAGGTAAGTATCGCTATTCTGCCGCCCTTTTTTAAACCCCGCGTCATTTCTATTATAGTCCCGTAAAGCCCGTCGAGTTCACCGTTTACCTCTATACGTATAGCCTGAAACGTTCTCTTCGACGGGTGTCCGTCGTGTTTGAATTTCGCCGGAATACTCTTCTCTATTATCGCGTTCAACTGCCCTACCGTAGTTATCGGACACAGTTTACGCGCCTCCGCTATATTATGCGCTATTGCAGCCGCAAATCTTTCTTCACCGTATTCGGATATTATCCGTTTAAGTTCGCTCTCTTTATAGTCGTTGACTACCGTTTCCGCCGAAACGGGCGAACTCGCGTCCATACGCATATCGAGTTTTTCGTCGTCCGCCAGATAGGAAAACCCGCGACTTCTGTCGTCAAGTTGAAAACTCGAAACTCCCAAATCCAAAAGTATGCCGTCAAAACCGTTTATATTAAGCCCGTCTTTTACTTGGGAAAAATTTTTGAAATTACTCTTTACTACCGTCAGCCTGTCGCCGAACTCGTTAAGATTTTCTTTTGCCCTGTTTATCGCGTAATCGTCAAGGTCTGTCGCTATAACCCGCCCGTTCGGTGCGCTGCTTTCCAGAATTTGCCGCGTATGCCCGCCACCGCCTAACGTTCCGTCGAAATAAATTCCGCCGCTCTTTACGTTAAGTGCCGAGACGCACTCTTTAAGCATTACGGGAATATGTTTAAGTTCAGCCATTTTGCAAAGATTCCAAAGCGTCTGCCAAATCGTCGAAGTTTACGTCGTTAAAGTATTCGTTCCAGTTCTCTTCACTCCATATCTCGACGCAGGTTGGCCCTTTGAATATTATTACGTTTTTAGTTATGTTAGCGTATTTCCTCAAATTTTCGGGAAGAAGTATTCTGCCCTGCTTGTCCTCTTCCACCTCCCAAGTGTTATACAGTATAAAGCGCGCGGCTTTTAACTGCTTATCACGGTAGGCGCTGACTGCTTTTAAGGACTCTTTAACTTTTTCCATCTGCTCGGCGTCGTAAACGTACAGACAGTTGCCCGTACCTACGGTTATATAATACCCCTCGCCGAGTTCTTCGCGGAGTTTCGCCGGAATGCGCATTCTGTTTTTAGCGTCAAGTTGATGAGTGTAATTTTTGCCTGCCAACGTAAACTCCTCCCCCTTTTGTGATGTAAAAATTCTACCACACATTTTAACCACTGTCAACCACTTTTTTGGAATTTTTTATATTTTTTTATAATTTTTTGCGTTGAAAATAATATTTTTAACCACCGAATTGTAAAAAATATAATTTTCTTCGGCATTTTCGCCTATAAAATCTACTGTAAATTCCTTATTATTCCCCATAATACCACTATCGGCAAGATACTTTTTAAGCCGTAGTGCACTGTTCTTTTCACCCGAAAGCACTTTGCGGGGGCAAAAGTGGTCGATAAATTGATTTTTAACAAAAAAATAGTGCGTGCAGCCGAGAATTAAGGTGTCCGCTTTTTCCATAGGCACTTTAGCCGCCGCAAGGTGGGCGGACAAATCCACGCTTTCAAGACAACCTTTATGCCCCTCTATATCTGCGGCAAGCTTTTCAAGCGGAAAAATTTTTAAGTTTCCGCTTTCCTTTATTTTGGCGCAGGTCGGCGGCGTGGCAAACAGCAGGGCTTTTCCCCGCTTTACGTTAAGCGGCGGATATACCCCGAAAAGCGGAACTTGAACTGCCGGCGCAATAAGTGGCAGCACGGTCATAGAAAGAGTATTGCAACCTATTATTACCGCTTTTACGTTATACCTTAAAATAAACGACAGATTTTTACGCGTCAAGTAATAAAGTTCGCCCTTTTTCCTGCTACCGTACGGCGCGTTCTTATTATCCCCGAAATACAAAAAACGTTCGCAAGGCAAAAGCCTTGCCGCTTCTATAAGACAGGAAAAACCGCCTATCCCGCTATCTAACACCGCTACGTATCCGTTTCCCATAATCTATAAATATGTTTTACGGACAAAAAATAGTTAATTTTAAATTAAAACGGCAAAATGTAGGTGAAATGTACTTGCATTTACTTTAGTTTTGTGTTAAAATGTTATTCGTTAAATTCATATGTTCAAGGAGTGCATATAAAATGCCGAATATTAAATCAGCAAAAAAGAGAGTTATCGTTAATCAGAAAAAAACCGAACAGAATAAAAATATCCGTTCTGAAGTAAAGACGGAAATCAAGAAGGTTGAAGCGCTTATCAAAGAAAATAAGATAGAAGAAGCAAAGGCTCTTCTTCCCAAGGCTTTCGCTTTAATAGATTCCGCTGCAAGCAAGAATATTCTGCACGCAAACAATGCGGCCAACAAGAAAGCAAGGCTTGCTAAAAAGATAGATGCCGCCGCTCCCGCTGCAAAAGCGCCCGCCGCTCCCGTAAAAAAAGCGGCGAAGGTTGAAAAGGAAGAGACCCCCGCTCCCGCTGTAGAAGCACCCGCGGAAGAACCCGTTAAAAAAACCACGAGAAAACCCCGCGCTAAAAAAGCTGACGCGGAAGACGCAAAAGCGGAATAATTTTCGGCACGCTTTTATAAGTTAAAAATAAAAACCTTCGGCATTTGCCGAAGGTTTTTTTATGCGTATTTTATTAAATTATTTATCGGTTTGTCTATCGCTTTCTTTAGGCAGCATTAACGGTATCTTTTTAAATATATAGATTAAAATCATTGCCACGCCGCCCGCGATAAAGATTATCGACTGCCATTGCGACGGATAAAGCCCTAAAATGACTGCGCCGCGCGCGTCCGTCCTGAAAAACTCTATTATTATACGCCATACCCCGTACGCGATTAAATATATCTGCATAGTTATATTACTTCTGTTAAAGTAAAGATAAGAAAGTACCGCAAACAGCGCGAACAAAAAAAGCGCTTCGTACAGTTGCGTGGGAACGTAGTAGCCCCACACCCCGTCAGACTTCATATAAAGTCCGCCGTGCCCCGCCTCGTAAGAAACCAACTTGCCGTGGCAACAGCCTGCGCAAAGACAGCCTATCCGCCCGAATGCGTGCGCTATCGTTATACAGCAAGGCGCGCACAACAGAATTTTATTGAATTCTTTTATATGTAGCCCCGCGTCCTTGCCCTTAAACGCAAACTTCCCGCCTACAAAATACGCTATAAGGAAAACGGCCGCGCCTCCGACAAAACCGCCCATAGCGGTAATGCCTGCACCGTAAAAATCGAATTCACCCGTGTCCAGCCACTCGTAAACGGCCTCGAACAGTTTAGCGAACAAAAAGCCGAGCGCAATGGCTATTATTGCCACGATAAATATAAAATCCTGAACCTTCGTCGGCATATTCTTCTTTTTGGTGTAAATATAGAATACGGCAAGACAAACCATTATTCCGACGGCTATACAGATTCCGTACATATAGATATTCATCTCTTTGCCGAACAGCGTAAAAGACAATATAGGATTTGGCAGCATTACTATTATCTCCTGTTAGTTTCACGATTATTATACTATAAATCAGGATTTTTGTCAATGTTAGTGTTATAATGTGTTTATGCGAGTAAATTGTTTTAAACCCGTTATAGATGAAAACTGTAAAGTTTTGGTTCTCGGTTCTATGCCCAGCGTCATTTCGCGCGAAGTCGGCTTTTATTACGGCAACCCCGCCAACAGATTTTGGAAAATAATGTCGGCGCTTTGCGGCGAAAATTTCACCGCTATGACGAATGACGAAAAAGCCGCCGCACTGTTGAGACAACGTATCGCCCTTTCCGACGTGTTTTCTTCCTGTGAAATAACGGGTTCTATGGACGCTAGTATTAAAAACGCTTTATTGAACGATATCCCGTCGCTTATTTTAGGCACGGCTATAAAAACGGTTTATATAACTTCTAAAACCGCCTACAACGCCTTTATAAAGCGTTTCGGCGAATATTTTGAACAAACGGGCGTTAAAATCGTCAGTCTTCCTTCCCCGTCGGGCGCAAACCGCAGCAAATTCCGAACGGACGAAGAACTTATCGCCGAGTGGCGAAAACTTTTAATTATCTGAATATTCTTAGCGCAATAATTTAATGCGGCCGGCAAATA
>JAFZYZ010000119.1 GCA_017615975.1 Clostridia bacterium
GCGATTAATAAGATAACCATTACAAAGTAAAAACGGATTTTATCTTGACTACGGCGCGCCCTGAAAAAGGGCGCGCCGTAATTTTTAAATTAAAAGGCGTAAGGCTTATATTGCGCTTGAAAAAAGCGCGCGTTTATGTTAAAATATTATTATGGCTGAAATTTGTGAACTGCTTTCAAAACTTAACGAAGAACAGATAAAACCCGTGCTGGATACAGAAGGCGCGGTACTTGTTATAGCGGGGGCGGGCAGCGGCAAAACGCGCGTGCTTACTTCACGCATAGCCTATTTGGTACTCGAAAAAAAAGTTAATCCCGCTAATATAATGGCGATAACTTTTACCAACAAAGCGGCTGACGAAATGAAAAATCGGCTTTGCGCTATTATCGACGGTACGGAATATATGTGGGTATCGACCATCCATAGTATGTGCGTGCGGATTTTAAGGCGGGATATAGATAAAATCGGCTACGATAAGTATTTTACCGTGTACGACGATACCGATAAGGAAAAAGTTTTAAAGCGCGTTTTTCAGGATTTGGGCTACGACGCTGATAAACTTCTGAAATCCGCCAAAAATTTTATTTCCAAGGCAAAGAACGAGTGTCTTTCGCCAGACGAAGTTGATACGGGTTATAGCGGCGCGCGTTTTTCGGACGAACTCGTTAATATTTACAGGGAATACGAAAATCAACTTATGCGTTCCAACGCGCTGGATTTTGACGATTTGCTGTTTAAGACCTACGAACTTTTTAAAGACCACGCGGAAGTTTTAGACTATTACGCGGATAAATTTCAGTATATACATATCGACGAGTTTCAGGACACCAACAAGGTGCAGTTTGCCATTGCGAAAATGCTTGCGTCAAAACACGGCAATATTTTCGTGGTGGGCGACGACGATCAGAGTATTTACGGCTGGCGGGGCGCGAAAATTGAGAATATATTGAATTTCGACAGGGTGTATAGCGGCGCGAAAGTCTATAAATTGCAGCGCAATTACCGTTCGACAAAAAAGATATTGGAACTTGCCAACTGCATCATTAAAAACAATACGGGCAGAAAGGAAAAGGAACTGTACACCGAAAATTCCGACGGCGTAAAGGTGGAAACTTTTATCGGAACGGATGAAAACAACGAAGCGACCTTCGCCGCGATTCAGATAAAAAATCTGATGGCGAGAACGAATTACAGATATAAAGATTTTGCCGTGTTTATGCGCGTAAACGCATTGTCCCGCGCGTTCGAACAGGAATTTACCAAGTACGGCATACCGTATAGGATTTACGGTGGCTTTAAGTTCTTTGAACGAAAAGAAATAAAGGACGCGCTATCCTATCTTAAAGTTATAAACAATACTTTTGACGACGAATCGTTTTTACGCTGTATATCCGTACCGAAAAGGGGTATAGGAGATAAAACGCTTATGCAGTTAAGGGAATTCTGCGCGGCGTTGGGGATATCGTTGTACGACGGGCTTTTGCGGCTTGACGAAATGTCCGTGGGCGCAGCGGCGCGCACAAAACTTTTCAATTTCAGGCTATTGCTTGATAATTTCAGGGAATATGCGGACGCAAACGGCGTTGCGGAACTTTTAAGATATGTCTTGGAAAAGACCTCTTTTAAAGAACAGTTTTCCGAAAAAAGCGAAGAGAATACTTCCAAATTATACAATATAGGCGAACTTATCAATACGGCGGAACAGTTCGAGGCGGACAATATCGGGGCAACGCTTTCCGATTATCTTAACGCAATGACGCTTTCGACCGATACCGATTCCATTAACGAAGACGACGCTGTGAGCGTGGCGACTATTCACGCGGTAAAAGGGCTGGAGTTTAAGTGCGTGTTTATAGCGGGGCTTGACGAAAGAATACTGCCTATCGCACGCAGCGCGGGTGAAGAGGACGAACTCGAAGAAGAACGGCGGCTTATGTACGTCGCGATAACGCGCGCAGAAGAAAGACTATATCTTACCCGTGCAATGTCAAGGTATATGTACGGCAGCCGTGAAAATATGATACAGTCAAGGTTTTTGAGAGAGGCGCAGCCGATTATTAATCCTAACGCATACGAACGGGAAAAACGCCCGTATTCTGATAATTATTCATATAAAGATTACGGCAGATACGATTATAACGACGCGGATAAAGACGATTATCCCTTTGCGCAAACTAACACGGGCGGGTATTCTTCGGAATACGCCAAGTCGCTATTAAAGACGGGCGCGCCGACGGAGAATAAAAACGCGGATTTCAAGGGATATAAGCGCGGAATAAAGGTAAAACACGCTAAATTCGGTGAAGGCACGGTTATAGACGTAAAAGGAACGGGGGAAAATATAATAGTGGACGTCGCGTTTAAGGGAGTGGGAATAAAAGCGCTTTCGGTAAAATACGCGCCGATGGAGATATTAAATGGATAATATGAGAGAACTTGTAGATTTATTGAATAAATACGCTTACGAATATTACGTGCTCGATAATCCTACGGTATCCGACAAAGAATACGATATTTTATACGATAAACTCGTTAAAATGGAAAAAGAAACGGGTACGGTGCTTTTCGATTCTCCGACGAAAAGAGTGGGCGGAGAACCCATTGCTGCGTTCAGAAAGCACGACCATATAGAAAGGCTTTACAGTCTTGATAAGGCGACTACCGAAGAAGAGATTTACGCGTTTGATAAGCGGGTGAGAAAGGATTACGACGGTGAAATACTTTATACGGTAGAATATAAATTCGACGGGCTGACGGTGTGCCTTACTTACGAAGACGGCAAGTTTACTCGCGCCACAACGCGCGGCAACGGGATTACGGGGGAAGACATAACGAGTCAGGTGATGACGGTAAAAAGTTTCCCGCTCGTTATAAAACATAAGGGCGTTTTGGAAGTGCAGGGGGAAGCGATAATGCGGCTTTCCGTTCTCGAAGAATACAACAAAACGGCGGAAGAACCGCTTAAAAACGCACGCAACGCAGTAGCCGGCGCGCTGCGCAATCTCGATCCGAAAATAACCGAAAAACGGCGCGTGGAAATAATGTTTTACAACGTAAATTACAGTTCGGAAAACGATTTTTATTCGCAGGAACAATGCGTGGAGTTTTTGCGCGAAAGCGGATTTAAAGTCCACCCGTTTTTTAGAAAATGTTCGGATATAAATAGCGTTATATCAGCCATAAACGATATTGAAAAAAGTAGGAAAACTCTGGACATTTTAACGGACGGAGCAGTCGTTAAAATAAACGACTTTAATTTAAGAAAACGATTAGGTTTTACGGACAAATTTCCCCGCTGGGCAATAGCCTTTAAGTTCGAGGCGGAAGAGATAACCACGCTTTTAAAATCCGTCGTATGGCAGGTGGGAAGAACGGGCAAATTAACACCGCTTGGTATTGTAGAACCCGTGGAACTTGCGGGCGCTACGGTGCAGAAAGCGACGCTTAACAACTACGGCGATATCCTGCGCAAGAAGATAAAAATCGGCGCACGAGTACTTATTCGCCGTAGCAACGAAGTTATACCGGAAATTCTGGGTTCTACGGAAATCGGCGACGACTGTAAGGAGGTAATTAAGCCCGAAATTTGTCCTTATTGCGGAACGGCGCTTATAGAAACGGGCGCAAACCTGTTCTGTCCCAACAAGCGTTGCAGGCCGCGGGTAATAGCAAACCTTGCTAATTTTGCCTGTAAAAACGGTATGAATATAGACGGTTTTTCGGAAAAGACCGCGGGGCAGTTGTTCGACGATTTGGGCGTTGCCGGTTTTTCCGATTTATACTCACTTTCGCGCGATAAAATATCCGAACTCGAAGGGTTTAAGCAACTTAAAACCGACAATCTTATAAACAGTATCGAAGCGTCCAAAACCGTAGATTTTTCCAACTTTATTTTTGCGCTTGGCATTGACAACGTGGGCAAAAAAACCGCGGCGGATCTTGCTAAAACCTTTCAGGATATCGACGGGCTTAAAAACGCTACGGTGGAAGAACTTTCCGCGGTGGAAGACGTGGGTGCGATTATAGCGCAGTCGGTTTTCGATTATTTCCATAGCGCGGAAAACCTTAACGAGATAGATAAACTGCTTGCGGCGGGCGTAAAGATAAAAGCCTGTTCCGCGGAAGAAAAGAGCGGGGTGTTCAGCGGCGAAAAGGTGGTGCTTACGGGTACTTTAATCGACTTTAAGCGCGACGACGCCGCGAAAATTATCGAAAACGCGGGCGGAGAAGTTATGAGCGGCGTTTCCAAGAAAACCACGCTCGTAATAGCGGGCGAAAACGCGGGCAGCAAACTCGATAAGGCTAAAACTTTCGGGATAAAAATCATAGGTGAAGACGAGTTCAAAAAACTCATAAATAATTAAAATAATATATAAATTACTTGATTATCCGTGATTTTTATGTTAAAATAAACGGGAAATCATAAGACGACTTGGGTGATAAAATGTTTAGTATGACGGGCTACGGCAAAGCGGAATATTCGGAAGGCGGGATAGACTTAACCGTCGAACTGAAATCCGTAAACAACCGCAATTTCGATTTTAACGCGAAAATGCCCCGTGCGTTTATTTGTTTTGAAGACGCTATAAGGAAGACTGTCGGGGAATATATAAAGCGCGGCAGGATAGAACTTTTCGTAAACTTTTCCGATAACAGGGAATCGTGCGCGGCTATAACGGTGGACTATGCGAAAGCCGCGGAATACTACGCCGCGGCGGGTAAAATCGCCGAACATCTTAATATTCCCAACGACTGTACCGTTTCTTATCTTATGAAGTGTCCCGACGTTGTTAAGGACGATTTTAAGGCGGACGGCAGCGAATTTGAAGAAATTTTGATTTCCACCGTAAAAAGCGCGTGCGAAAAGTTTAACGATATGAGAAAAACGGAAGGCGCGAAACTCGTTTCCGATATGCTTTCGCGTATGGATACGATAAGCGGGCTTACCGAAAAAATAGCCCTTCGCGCGCCGCTGGTCGCCACGGAGTACAAGGAAAAACTTAAAACCAGAATAGAAGAAGCGCTGAAAGACGTAAAGTACGACGAAACGCGGCTTTTAAACGAAGTGGCTTTTTATACCGACAAGGTGAATATAGACGAAGAACTTACGCGCCTTAAATCGCATATTTCGCAGTTCAGGAATATAGTGAATACCGTAGGCGCGGGCAAGAAACTCGACTTTTTGATGCAGGAATTCAACAGGGAAACGAACACGATATGTTCTAAATCCAACGACCTTGAAATAACGGGGTACGGTCTTTCCCTTAAAAACGAAATAGAAAAAGTGAGAGAACAGGTTCAGAATCTCGAATAAACGCAAGTTTAAGCGGGCTAAAATAAAAATTTTCTTAAAAAAGGAGTAAAAATATGATACATAAACCGCCGATAGACGATTTGGCAGCAACGATAGGTTCTAAATACGCGTTATGCGTGGTCGCCTCTAAAAGGGCAAGACAGATAATGGAACAGGCGCAAAATCAGGGGCTTACGGAACTTCCTAACAACGAAAAACCGTTGTCCATTGCCGCGCAGGAAATTTACGACGGCAAACTTATCGCAACCGGCGACTGATAGAAGTTATCAGTACCGATTTGGTTTTCTGATGCGTTCACGGTGCTGGACGCATTTGTTTTAGAAAAGTGTTTGCCGAAGTTATCGTAGATATTTCGCACAGTGAAGCGGATAAAATATTCGAGTACGCCTTAAACGATTGCGGCGCGGTTGCCGGCAGTCGCGTTTTAGTGCCTTTCGGCAGTAAAACCGTGGAAGGAATAGTTATCAGGGTAAAGAATAGTTGCGAATTCGATAAAAGCAAGATAAAACCCGTTATTTCGGTGCTGGAAGACGTGCCCGCCTTTACTGCGGAAACGCTTGCGCTTTCAGACTTCGTAGTAAAGACCTGCTACGTTTCGCGCGCACTTGCGTTCAGGCTGTTTTTGCCTGCGGAAATGCGTAAAGGCAGGGTGAGAGAACAGTTCGTAAAGTACGCTGCGCTTTCCGACGGCGTAAACGCGGAAGAACTTTCCGTGTCTTTAAGGAAAACGGCTAAAAAGCAGAAAGAGTTAATAGCGTTTTTGCTTGAAAACGGCAAAACGCCCGTCGCCGATTTAAACGCGAAGTTCGGCGGGGCGGTAAAGGCGCTTGCCGATAAAAACGCGCTTATAATAACCGCGGAAAAGCGTTTCCGTTCGCCGTATAAGGATTTAGGCGCGGTCGGCGGAAAGGTTATGCTTACCGAAAAACAGCGGCAAGCGGTGGAAGGGATAGTATCTTCCGATAAACTTACTTCGCTTTTGTTCGGGATAACGGGCAGCGGTAAAACCGAAGTCTATCTCGAACTTATAGACAGAACGCTAAAACAGGGCAAAACCGCGATAATGCTCGTTCCGGAAATATCGCTTACGCCGCAGATGCTTAAAAAACTGCGCGCAAGGTTCGGCGAGAACGCGGCGATTTTGCACAGCGGACTTTCCGCGGGCGAAAGGTACGACGAGTGGTGGCGGCTTCGCACGGGGGAAGCGCGTATCGCTATAGGGGCGAGAAGCGCGATCTTCGCACCCGTGGAAAATTTAGGGCTTATTATCATAGACGAAGAACACGACGGAAGTTATACCAGCGAATCCGCGCCGCGGTACGCTACGGTGGATATGGCGAAATTCCGTTCGGAATACAACGGCGCTAAACTCGTTTTAGGTAGCGCCACGCCGTCGGTGGAAAGTTATCTGGCCGCTAAAAACGGCGAATACAGCCTGTTTGAGTTGCCCGACAGAATAAATAAAAAACCCCTGCCGGAGATAGAAATCGCGGATATGCGCAAAGAAGTAAGGCGTGGCAACAATTCGCCCTTTTCGTCCATACTTAAAGCGGAACTATCCGACTGTCTTTCGAAAGGCAATCAGGCGATTATATTTCTAAATCAGCGAGGATACTCGAAAACGGTCATCTGTACCGAGTGCGGGCACGTGCAAAAATGTTCTTCGTGCGACGTCTCGCTGACGTATCATAAAGAAGACGATTCTCTTTTATGCCACTATTGCGGCGCAAAATACAAAATGATAAAGGCGTGTACCGAGTGCGGCAGCCCCTATTTAAAGTACGGCGGTTTCGGCACGGAAAAGGTGGTGGCGGATTTAAAAGCCCTGTTTCCTTCGGCAAGAATACTGCGTATGGACAGGGATACCACTAAGACCAAGGAAGGGCACTTTAAGATTTTGAATCAGTTTGCGTCTAGAGACGCGGATATTTTAGTCGGAACGCAGATGATAGCAAAGGGGCACGATTTTCCGTTCGTTACTTTAGTCGGGATTTTAGACGCGGATATGAGTCTGCATTTTTCCGATTTCAGAAGTGCGGAACGCACCTTTCAACTTATAACGCAGGTGGCGGGCAGAAGCGGCAGGGCGGACGAAGCGGGCAAGGTGGTGCTGCAGACTTACCAGCCGGACAATCACGTTCTGCGGCAGGCTATAAATTACGACTATAAAGGTTTTTTCGAGAGAGAAAATTCCATAAGAAAGGCGACGGCTTTTCCGCCTTATACGAAAATTATCAGGGTACTCGTGCAGAGTGAAAACGAAGACGCGGCTGTTTTTGCCGTCAAAAAACTCTATGAAAGTATAGACGCGATAAGGCGTGAAAAACCTTCGGTTTTCAGGTTTTTCGGGTGTATGAAAGCCCCGCTTAAAAAATTACAGGGCAAATACCGCTATCAGGTATTGATGCGCTTAGATAACGGGAACGACGATATTTCGGACAGAATATATACGCTTACTAACGCGGAAAATCACGGTAAAATCAACGCGTATATAGAGATAAACCCCAACAATCTTACTTAAAATAAAGGTGGAATATGGCGATAAGGAACATAATACAGATAGGCGATCCGACTTTAAGGAAAAAGAGTTTCGAAGTGGTGGATTTCGGCGCGAAAACGGCGGAACTGCTTGACGATATGAAAGAAACGCTTAAAAAAGCCGACGGCGTAGGGCTTGCCGCACCGCAGGTGGGGGTTTTACGGCGCGTGTTTATAGTAAGCGTGGAAGATAAGTATTACGAGTGTATAAATCCCGTGATAGTTTCTCAAAGCGGGAAACAGATAGGCGACGAAGGTTGCCTTTCCGTCCGCGGGAAATTCGGCACGGTGGAACGCCCTAAAAAAATAACCGTCGTGGCTTACGACCGCCACGGCAGACAATTCACGGTAAAGGCGCAGGATTTTCTCGCCCGCGCGTTCTGCCACGAATACGACCATTTGGACGGAATTTTGTACGTCGATAAGGCTACTTCTATGGGGGAAGATAAGTGAGAGTAGTATTTCTCGGTACGCCCGACTTTGCCGTGCCGCCGCTTAAAGCGTTAAACGGGCTGGACGGCGTGGAAATAGTAGGCGTAGTATCAAACAGAGATAAGCCAGCGGGCAGAAAACAGATTCTGACTGCGCCGCCCGTAAAGATTGCGGCGAGAGAGTTGGGTTTGCCCGTTTTTCAGTACGATAAAATACGGCAGGAAGGGGTGGAAGACTTAAAGAAACTTGCCCCCGACCTTATGATAACCTGCGCTTTCGGGCAGATACTTTCGCAGGAAATTCTGGATATTCCGAAGATGGGCGTTATAAATATACACGCTTCGCTTTTGCCGAAGTACCGCGGCGCGTCGCCTATTCATTACGCTATTTTAAACGGCGAAAAGACGACGGGAATTACCATTATGAAAACGGATATCGGCATAGATACGGGCGATATATTGCTGCAAAAATCGATAGATATAGGCGAGAAAGAGACTTGCGGCGAACTGTTCGAAAGGCTTTCCGTACTCGGTGCGGAGTGCGTAAAACAGGCAATAGGGCTGATAGATAGCGGCAATGCGGTTTTTGAAAAACAGGACGACGGCAAGGCGACTTTTACTAAAATCATAAAAAAAGAACACGCGCTTATCGACTGGAAAGATTCCGCTGAAAACATAGTAAATAAAGTCAGAGCGTTTAACCCCGCGCCGATAGCGTTTACCCTTTTACACGGCGAACCTTTCAAAATTTACACGGCGGAAAAAGCGGACTTAAAGGGCGAAGCAGGCGTTTTACTTTCGGATAAAGAACTTATAGTCGGGGCGGGCGATTACAGCGTAAAACTCGTTAAGGTGTGCAAAGCGGGTGGAAAACCCATGTCTGCGCAGGACTTTTTGCGCGGTAATAAACTGCCTGCGGGAACGGTGCTGGGACTATAATGGTAAATTATTTTTACGATTGCTACGTTATACTTAATAAAGTTTACAGCGAAAAGAAGTTCGTAAAACAGGCGATAAACGATACCTTTATCGAAGAGGCAAACAGGGCAATCACGGTAAAAATCTGCTACGGCGTTTTGGATAAGGATACGGAACTATCCTATTACATAAAAAGCCTTACGGAAAAAACGCCAAAACTTGCCGTTCGCACTATTCTTAAGATTTCTATGTATATGATAAAATATCTCGGCAAAAAGCAATATTTTGTCGCGGATAACGCCGTGGAACTCACTAAAAAACTCGGCAAAGGCGGTGCAAGCGGGTTCGTAAACGCATTTTTAAGGAACTTTGCCGCCGCGGACGTAAAATTGCCGCAGGACGAAATAGGGCGGCTGTCGGTAGGGTATTCTTACCCCGAATTTGCAGTTAAAGAACTGATAGAAGACTACGGGAAAGAACGTGCGGAAAAGATTTTGTCCGCACCGTACCCGTTAAACACGCTTTGCTTTTACGGGGTTGACGGCGCGGAATATTTAAGCGAAAAGAGTATCGCTTTTTTAAAAACGCCCTTTAATAACGTCTTTACGGTGCAGAATTTCAGTCGTAATAAGGATTACGACGACGGGGTTTATACCTATCAATCGTTGGGTTCGGTAGCGATATGCGAGGCGGTAGAACCCTGCGAAAAACTACTCGATTGCTGCGCCGCCCCCGGCGGTAAAAGCGTAAGGCTTTCTTATAAAGTCAAGGAGATAACGGCGTGGGATATTCACCCGCACAGGGTAGAACTTATAGGGGAATACGCCCGCCGTATGAAACGGGAAAATATAAAAACCGAAGTTAGGGACGCAAAATCGTACGATAAATCGCTTTACCGCGCTTTCGACGCGGTGCTGTGCGACGCGCCTTGCAGCGGTTTGGGAGTTGCGGGGGATAACCCCGATATAAAAATCAACCGCACGGCGGAAAATCTTGCCGAACTTATATGCGAACAGACTGCGATTTTAAATACCGTTTGCGAATACGTAAAAGTCGGCGGGTATCTGTATTATTCGACCTGTTCGGTGTTTTTGAAAGAAAATTTAGGCGCGATGGAAAAATTCTTGTCGGCGCACGGCGATTTTGCCGTAGAAAAGTTAAACAGCGATTTGCCGCACGAAGATTTTAACGGTACTAACGCCTTTTTGCCAGATATTTCTTTGGGGAACGGGTTTTATATCGCCAAACTTAAAAGGATAAAATAATTGAAAAGAATTGCGCTTGACTCATCTTTTATAGAGTGGAAAAATTACATAGCCGAGACGGGCGAAAAATCCTTCCGTGCAAAGCAGATTTTTACTGCGCTAAATAGGGGGTTGGATTTTTCGGAAATGACTGAAATATCCAAGACTTTTCGCGACAAACTCGGCGAAGATTTTTACGCGCAGAGCGCTAAAATAATAAAAACGCTTAAAAGTGCCGACGGTACGGAAAAGTTTTTGTTTTCGCTATACGACAACAACGTAGTCGAAGGCGTGCTTATGAAATACAAGTACGGCTACACGCTTTGCGTTTCCACGCAGGTAGGGTGCAGGATGAACTGCGCGTTTTGCGCTTCGGGACTTCACGGGCTTGTCCGCAATCTTTCGCGCGGGGAAATTTTGGGCGAAATAATAGCGGTAAACAGGTATTTGGGCGGAGATATCGGGAATAAACGCAAAATTATAAACGTCGTGCTTATGGGCAGCGGCGAACCGCTTGACAATTACGCCGAAACGGTCGGTTTTTTACGGCTGGTGTCAGAACCTGACGGTATAAATATAAGTCAGCGCAATATAAGTTTATCGACTTGCGGACTTGTTCCGCAAATGTATAAACTTGCGGAAGAAGGGGTTTCGGTAAACCTTACCGTTTCCTTGCACTCGCCGTTCGACGAAGAGAGAAAAAGGATAATGCCCGTGGCGAAGAGTTATTCCATCCGCGAAATTCTGGACGCCTGCGCATATTATTTTGAAAAAACGGGCAGAAGGTATATTTTCGAGTACGTTTTAATCAAAGGCGAAAACGATACCGAACGCCACGCCGAGGGGCTTATAGGGCTGCTTAAAGGTCGCCCGTGTCATATCAATCTTATAAGGCTTAACGAAGTTAAAGAACGCAATCTTAAAGGCGGTACGGAGAAAGAGGCGTACAGGTTTTTAGGGCTTTTAGTTAAGGGCGGGCTGTCTGCCACCCTTCGCCGCAAAATGGGCGAAGATATAGACGGGGCTTGCGGTCAACTTCGGCAAAGGTATATAGAAGAAAACGAAAATTAGTATTTTTATAAAAGGAGAACACAATGAGACAAATAAAAATCGCGCCGTCAATGCTTTCCGCGGACTTTTCGCGGTTCGGGGAAGAGACTAAATCCATTACCGAAAGCGGTGCGGACTTACTGCACCTTGACGTTATGGACGGAAGTTTCGTTAAAAACATTTCTTTCGGACCTAAATTCATAAAAGAGGCAAGACCTTATTCCGACCTTGTTTTCGACGCGCATTTAATGATAGTTAATCCGTGGAATTATATAGAACGGTTTGCAGAGGCGGGCGCGGACATAATAACCGTGCATTTCGAGGCGTGTAAGGATAGGCTTAAAGACACCTTGAAAGCCATAAAGGGCTTGGGCGTTAAATGCGGGGCGGTTATAAACCCCGATACCGAAGTCTCCAGCATAAAGAACGTCATAGAAGAGTGCGATATGTTGCTTTTAATGAGTGTTTTCCCCGGTTTCGGCGGGCAGAAGTTCATAGAAAGCGTTTTGCCGAAAATACAGGAAGCGAACGAACTTATAGCGAGTACGGGTAAGGATATTGACCTTGAAATAGACGGGGGAATTACCTGTGAAAACGTAAGCGCGGTAAAACGCGCGGGCGCTAACGTAATAGTTGCGGGCAGTACCGTATTTAAAGAAAAAGACCGCGCCGCGGTTATAGAAAGGCTGCGCACGCTGTAATTTAGGCGGTTTATTAACCTTTTCGGGCTTAAAAGCATATTCTATGATATATAAAACTTTTCAGGGGTATATTATGAGAATATATTGCTTTAAGCCGCCGAAATTTTTAAGGGGAATATTAAGAATTTTATTTGCGCCGAAATTAAAACGTAATTCCTAAAAATTAAGCCGCTCCC
>JAFZYZ010000120.1 GCA_017615975.1 Clostridia bacterium
GAAGGCAAGATAGTCCGCAGCGGCAAACTGCGCATTTACCGCGACGACGTTATGATAACCGAAGGCAACGTGTTGCAGTTAAAGCGCTTTAAGGACGACGTAAAGGAAGTTTCGCAAGGATACGAGTGCGGTATTTCCATAGAAAAATTCAACGATATAAAAGTCGGCGACTTTATAGAGTGCTATCAGATAGAAGAACAAAAACAGTAGTATGAAAAAACGCACGAGTGCCGTTCCGCGTACGGACAGGCTTAACAGCGAATTCAAAAAGGAAATATACGAGATAATTTCAAGGCGGCTTAACGATCCCGACATTACCGAGATGGTTTCGGTAATGGAAGTGGACGTCAGTCGCGACCTTTCGTATGCAAAAGTGTTCGTAAGCGTGTTTTCCAAAGACGAAGAGAAGAAACTCAAAACTTTCGGCGCGATAAAGAAGAACGCCAAAAGGATACGCTACTTTCTCGGCGGCGCTATGCGGATACGCACCGTGCCAGAACTCTCTTTCGTACTTGACGGTTCTATGGAGTACGGCGATAAGATGGATAAACTTTTCGCCGAAATCGAAAATGGGGAAAACAAATGATAAGTCTTTTGGAACTTTCCGAAAAACTGCTTAAAGAAAAAAGTGCGGCCTTGTTTTGCCACGTCCGTCCGGACGGGGACACGATAGGTTCGGCGTGCGCCTTAAAACTCGCGCTTAAAAGTAAGGGCGTAAACGCTACGGTGTTCTGCACGGACGCCGTGCCCGAAAAATACCGCTTTTTATCTGAAGCGAACAATATCGTAAACGAATATTCGGGGGTTTTCGGCGAATTTTCCGCACTCGTTGCAATAGATAATGCGGAAATAACCCGCCTCGGCGACTTTGCCGAAGCGTTTACAAAGCATAAAAACACTTATTCGATAGATCATCACTCGTCAAACACCCGCTACGCTAAAATAAATTATATAGACGCTAAATCCAGCAATGCGGAGAACGTGTTTGCGCTTATCACGGAAATGAAAGCGGAAATAACGCCCGAAATTGCTAACCTTTTAGCGCTTGGGATTATGACCGATACCGGCGGTTTCCGCCATAAAAACGTAAGCGCGCGTACTTTTTACGACGCGGCAAAACTCGTTGAGTTCGGCGCGGATATGCACGAACTTTACTTTCACGCGTTTACCCGTCAAAGCAAAGAACGCGCAAAACTCTTCGGCAAGACTATGACCGATATCCGCTACTTTAAAGAGGGTAGGATAGCGGTGGCAAGCGTGCTGCTTAAAGACTTTAAGTCCACGGGCGCGAAACAGGAAGAAACCGAAGGGTTTATAGACTTCGTTATGGGCGTTGACGGCGTGGAAGTGGGCGCTTGCGTTATGGAAACGGAGACTAATAAGTTTAAGATAAGCCTGCGTTCTAACGGTACGGACGTGAACGCCGTTGCGGCGGAGTTCGGCGGCGGCGGACACCGCTTGGCAAGCGGCTGTAAGATAACGGGCGAATACGAAGAAGTAATAGACAGGCTCGTAGTCGCAATAAGCAGATATTTAGCGGACTGAAATGAAAGGTTTTATAAATATAGATAAGGCGGCGGGGAAGTCGTCGGCTTTATGCGTTGCTGCCGTAAAGCGGCTTTTCAAAGTTCCTTGCGGACATATGGGAACGCTTGATCCTATGGCGACGGGGGTTCTGCCCGTGGGGCTTTATAAGACCACAAGACTGTTTCCATACCTTTTAGATAAGACCAAAACCTACCGCGCGCGGTTTCTGTTCGGCTTATCTACCGACACCTTGGATACTACGGGCAAAACCGAACTTATGACGGAGAGTATTCCTACGGAAAAGGAAATCGTCGCCGCGCTGAAAGATTTTACGGGTAAAATAGAACAAGTTCCGCCTAAATTTTCGGCAAAGTGCGTGGACGGCAAAAGGGGCTACCAACTTGCCCGCCGCGGCGTGGAATTTTCACTTGCGGCAAAGACGGTGGAGATAACGGACTTTTCGCTTATCGGGCGTGTAGCCGAAAACGAGTACGAGTTTGAAATCACCTGTAAAGGCGGCACTTATATCCGTTCGCTTGCGCGGGATTTGGGGGAAAGGTGCGGTTCTCTTGCCGTGATGAGTGCGCTTTGCCGCACGGCAAGCGGTAAATTCACACTGGATAACGCCGTATCGGTTGACCAACTTTTAAGTGCCGATAACCCCGAAAAATTTATAATTCCAGCGGATTTTGCCGTGGATTACGAAAAACTCGTTTTGACCGAAAGTCAGGCTAAAAAAATTCTCGACGGCGTTTACGAAGATTACGGCTTTAAAGGCGGCGTTTACAGAGTGTATAACGGCGACGACTTTTGGGGGATAGGCGAAACGGAAGAAGGAAGGTTGAAAATAAAAGCGTATGTCAGGTAAAGATTTAACGCCTACCGTAGTCGCGTTGGGCTATTTTGACAGCGTGCATTTAGGACACAGAAAGGTAATAGAAAGCGCTATGGCGCTGGCGAAAGAATTGTCTGCAAAAACCACCGTTTTGACTTTCGACGGCAACTTGCGCGCGGCGCTTTCCCGCCGTGCGGATAAATGCGTGTATTCGGTTAAGGAACGCACGGCTATATTTAAGGAAATGGGCGTTTCGGACGTGTTCGTGCAGTCTGTCGATTTTAATTTTCTTTCGATAGGTAAACTCGCCTTTCTGAACTTACTCAATAAAAAACTGAACATAAAGGGCTACGTCTGCGGCAAGGACTATAAATTCGGAAAATTTGCCAAGGGCACTACGGACGATTTGATAAAGTATGCGGATGCCAACTCGCAGGCGGTAAGAATAGTCGATACTTTTGAAGAAGACGGCAAAAAAGTTTCCACTTCCCGCATAAAAATTCTGCTTTCCGCGGGCGATATCGCGGGGGCGAACCTTCTTCTCGGCAGGCCGTTTTCCATAACGGGCAAGGTTGTGAAAGACAGGGGCGTAGGCACGACTTTGGGCTTTCCGACGGCAAACCTTAAACTTGACAAGCATAAGCAGCCCTTGCACGAAGGTGTTTACGCGGGGCATTTGTTTTTGGACGGCGTTAGGTTCGACGCGATAATAAACTTCGGTTCGCGCCCCACTTTCGGCGGTACGGAAACCGTGATAGAAGCGCATATCGCGGACTTTAACGGCGATTTGTACGATAAGGAAATAACCCTGTTTTTCGACGCGTATATCCGAGAAATACGCAAGTTTTTCAGCGAAGAAGAACTTAAAAAACAGTTAAATTCCGACCTTTTGACTATAAAAAACCGCGTTTAAAATGCGGTACGGGTGGTAAATTTTGATAAAATTCGGTCCTAGCGGAAACTCGCAGGCGTTCTTTGACGCAGGCTATAACAAATCTGAAGATTCCGCGGTGTGGGTTAAAAATATGGGGCTTGACTGCTTCGAATATTCTTTCGGGCGCGGGGTAAACCTGTCGGACGGAAAGGCGAAGCAACTCGCCGCGGTATTCAGCGCCGCGGGCGTGGAAATAAGCGTTCACGCGCCGTATTATATCAATCTTGCTAACCCCGATAATGAAATGGCTGAAAAGTCAATAGGTTATATAATAGATTCCGCCAAGAAGGTTTTGCTTTTGGGCGGCAGGCGTGTAGTATTTCATCCCGCAAGTCAGGGCAAAGCCGAACGGGAAGACGCGGTTGCGCTTACGAAAGAACGGTTTAAAACGCTGTGCGACGAAATATATTCCGCCGGGCTTGAAAAGGTTATGTTCTGCCCCGAAACTATGGGCAAACTCGCACAGATAGGCACGGTGGAAGAGATAACGGAGTTCTGCAAAACGGACAAGGTGTTTACGCCGTGCGTGGACTTCGGACACGTCAACGCAAGGGGGCAAGGCTCGCTTAAAACCCAAGCCGATTACGAAAATCTGCTGTCGTATATGATAGATGGGCTGGGCTTTGATAAAATGAAAGACTTTCATATTCATTTTTCCAAGATAGAATATTCCGCCCGCGGCGAAGTAAGGCATCTGACGTTTGAAGATACCGTGTACGGACCTGAATTTTCGCCGCTTTCTAACGCGCTTAAGAAGTTCGGGTTAGAGCCGTATATAGTTTGCGAGTCGGCCGGAACGCAGGATATAGACGCTCTTGCTATGCGGAAAATATATTACAATAATTGACTTAAACGCAAAATTTTGTTAGAATAAATATGCGTATGGAAAAACCTACCGTAAAAAGCGGGGAGTGCTTTTTAATAAAGGACAGATTATTAAGGCGCTATTTAAGCGGCGCGGATATTGAGGAAGGGTTTTTACTCTACGGAAAAACCCGCGTGTATTTTACGGATATGCGCTACTATATTGCGGCGAAGAAAAAACTTGCGGGTAGCGGTATAATAGCGGCGCGGCTTAACGATTTTAACGATATCGTGGCGGCGGTAAAGGAAATGCAAGTAAACACCGTGTATATCGACTATAAGACGACCACGGTGTCGGAATATAAAGAATACGAAAAATTTTTTGGTAAACTGCCCGACTGTTCGGAAATTCTTTCCGCCTGCCGCGCTATAAAGAACGAATACGAACTTAAAAAGGTTAAATCGGCTTGCGCTATTGCCGAAAGGGCTGTAAAAGACGCTTTTCGCGCGTTGCGCCTTGGGATTACCGAAAAGGAACTTAAAAGTTTTCTGGAAAGCCGTATGGCGGCTTTGGGCGCGGAAGAGACGGCGTTCGACACGATAGTGGCTTTCGGGGAAAATTCCGCCGTGCCGCACCACGAAACGGGCGATATGCGGCTGACGGCAAACAGCGTCGTGTTAATAGATACGGGCTGTAAGATAAACGGGTACTGTTCGGACATAACGCGCACGGTGTTTTTCGGAAAGCCTGACGAAGAGTTTTTGCGGGCGTATCAAGCGGTGCTTAACGCCAACCTGAAAGCGGAAGAAGAAATACGCGCGGGCATCACGGGGAAAGCCGCGGACGGTATTGCAAGGGATTTACTTGTATCAAGCGGCTACGGGGAATACTTTACCCACTCTTTAGGGCACGGCGTAGGGCTTAATATTCACGAAAGCCCTTACCTTTCGCCGAAATCTGCGGATATTTTAACTGACGGTGCGGTGTTTACCGTAGAACCCGGGGTGTATATCGAAGGCAAGTTCGGTATAAGGATAGAAGATACTTGCGTTATGCAAAACGGGAAAGCTGAACGGCTTTTTAAAGACGACAAAAGCCTTAAAGTCATAGATAGCGCAAAAGAATAAAAACGGTATAAATTATTTAACATATTCAAGGAGAAAAAATTATGCAAGCAGGTGAATTCAGGAAAGGGTCAACCTTCGAGTACGAAAGTTCGGTATGGACGATAGTGGATTTTCAGCACGTTAAGCCGGGTAAGGGCGCGGCGTTCGTAAGAACCAAGATGAAGAACGTTATAGACGGCAAAGTTTTGGAAAGAACGTGGAACCCCACCGAAAAGGTGCAGGAAGCGCATATCGAAACCAAGAATATGACCTATTCGTATAACGACGGCGAACTGTATTACTTTATGGACGAAGAATATAATCTTACGCCATTAAACTACGAACAGGTTGAAGACGCGCTTATGTACATCAAGGAAAACGACCCGGTTGTAGTTAAGTTCTATAAAGGCGCGGCGTTTTCCGTGGAATGCGAAAACTTCGTGGTGCTGCGCGTAGTTCAGTCCGATCCGTCGGTAAAGGGCAACACGGCGACCAACGCGACCAAAGAAGCGGTTTTGGAAACGGGCGCTAAAATTCAAGTGCCTATGTTCGTAAACGAAGGCGAACTTATAAGGGTAGATACCAGAACGGGCGAATATATGGAGCGCGTTAAGGGCTGATTATAAGGGAAATTATACCTGCAAGCGTTCTGTTTGCGGGTATTTTTTTTGATTACGGTAAAAAATGAAGACGGCGTTAATTACGGGGGCAAGCGGCGCGATAGGCGGCGCGATTGCCGAAAAATTCATAAAAGACGGCTATTTCGTAGTAGGCGGCTATAACGAGAACGAAAAGCGGGTTAAAGAACTTGAAAAGAAGTATAAAGACCTGTTTTTCGGCGTTAAAGCCGACCTGAAAAGCGAAAGTGAAATCCGCGCGCTTTACGGGTATGCCGAAAAGAACTTCGGGCATATAGACGCGCTTATTTTAAACGCAGGGATAGGGCTTTACAAACTTTTAACCGACACGAGTTTAGAAGAGTGGGACGGCGTTTTTTCGGTTAACGTCCGTTCGTCGTTTTTGCTTTCCAAACTTTGCCTTAACGAGATGATAAGAAGAGGACGCGGCAAAATCGTGTTTATATCTTCCGTGTGGGGGAAAGTCGGAGCGAGTATGGAAACGGCGTATTCGGCGTCGAAAGCGGCTTTAATCGGGCTTACGAAAGCCCTTGCCAAGGAAGTTTCGCCGTCGGGGATATGCGTCAACTGCGTATGCCCGGGCGTAATAGCGTCTAAAATGAACGCAAGGTTTTCGGAGAAGGAAATGGCGGCGCTTACGGCGAAAACACCCGTCGGCAGGATAGGCAGTCCCGAAGAAGTAGCGGAACTTTGCGCCTATCTGTGTTCGGAAAAAGCCGACTTTATAACGGGGCAGGATTTTTCCGTGGACGGCGGTTTCGGCTTATAGACGGGCTATAAGAATTACTAATATTTCGGGCTTTTTTACGGCTGAGAAAATATTGACAAAAGCGAAAAAATGGTGCATAATTTTTTCGTAAAAACAATTTGTACGAGGAGAAAAGATGTTAACTGCTATTTCAGGTATCAACTGGGGTGATGAAGGCAAGGGCAGAATGGTGGATTTATTGAGTTCCGACTACGATATCGTCGTCCGTTATCAGGGCGGCAATAACGCGGGGCACACCGTAATAAACGAACGGGGTAAATTCATCTTAAATCTGTTGCCGTCGGGAATACTGCGCGAAAGCGTGGTAAACGTAATGGGCAACGGTATGGTGATAGACGTAAAGCACCTTGTCGAAGAAATGAAACGGCTGACGGACGCGGGCATAAAAATCACGCCCGAAAATCTTAAAATAAGCGATAAAGCGGTAATCTGTATGCCCTATCACGTCCAGCGCGACTGTCTGGAAGAAGCAAGGCTTTCCGATAAGAAATTCGGTTCGACACGCCGCGGCATAGCGCCGTCTTACGGCGATAAATATATGAAAAAAGCGCTGCGTATGGGCGAACTTGCCGATATGAACGCCTTAAAAGAACGCCTTAATGATATCGTGGAGTGGGAAAACCTTACCGTTTCGGGTGTTTACGGTGCAGAACCTATTTCCGTTTACGCTATGATAGAACATCTTAAAAAGTACGGCGAAATTTTAAAGCCCTTTATCTGCGACGTGAGTTTGTATCTCGACAAAGCGGCAAAGCAAGGCAAAAAGATAATGTTCGAAGCGCAACTCGGCGCGCTGCGCGATATAGATTTCGGTATTTATCCTTATACCAGTTCTTCCAACTCGATAGCGGCTTACGCGCCTATCGGGGCGGGGATACCCAACCATAAATTAGACCTTTCGATAGGTATTATGAAGGCCTATTCCACCTGCGTGGGCGAAGGACCTTTCACCGTGGAATATTTCGGAGAAAAAGCGGAAAAACTCCGTCAGGCTGGCGGCGAGTACGGCGCGGCGACGGGCAGACCGAGAAGGGTAGGGCCGTTCGACGTGGTGGCAAGCAGGTACGGAATAAGGATGCAGGGCGCGGACGAAATCGCGCTGACAAAACTTGACGTACTTTCCGATATGGACGAAATAGAAGTGTGCGTGGCTTACGAAAAGGACGGGGTTAAAACGGTGGATTTCCCCTTCTCGCAGGGGCTTGACGCTTATAAGCCCGTTATAAAGACCTTTAAGGGCTGGAAGAAAGACATAAGCGGTTGCCGCAAAAAAGAAGAACTGCCCATCGAGGCGATAGATTATATCGAGTTTATCGAAAAGGCGACCGAAGCCAAAATCAAATACGTTTCAGTCGGCGCGGAAAGGGAAGCGTACATTATTTTTTAAGAAATAAAACCGCCGACGCGTTTCGGCGGTTTTTATTTATATTTTAACCGATAAAAAGCATATACTTAATTTTACAGATGAGAAAGAGCGGAATTTTAATGCCCGTGTTTTCGCTGCCGTCAGAGTACGGAATAGGTGATTTCGGAAGCGGCGCGTACGGGTTTATAGATTATCTTAAAAAAGCGGGGCAAAGCGTGTGGCAGATATTGCCATTAGTTCAGACGGGGTACGGCAATTCGCCCTACTCGTCCGTTTGTTCCTATTCTTTTAACCCCTATTTTATAAGTCCCGAAATTCTGCTTGAAAAGGGGCTTGCGACA
>JAFZYZ010000121.1 GCA_017615975.1 Clostridia bacterium
AGTGCCGGTTATTCGCGAAATCGTAAAAGATGCTGTTAAAAAAGGTGATTTTATTTCTTTCTTAATCGAAAACCACCTTTATTATGAAGAATACTTTGCCCACGGACTACTTTTAAGCGCAATAGATGGCGAAACGGAGTTTTATAAAGCCTTGAACGCATTTCTGCCGTTTATAGACAACTGGGCGATATGCGACAGCGTTGCTGCTTCGATAAAAAAACAGGCCAAAAACAGAGAATTACTCTATAAAAACGTCTTAATTTGGCTAAAATCCGATAAAATATATACGGTAAGGTTCGGAATTGTCTGTTTAATGAATTACTTTATCGAAGACGGCTATACAGACGAAATTTTAAGACTTATAACCGATATAAAAAGCGACGAATACTATATAAATATGGCTATCGCGTGGCTTTTAAGCGTTATGCTTGTAAAACGGTATGAACAAACTATTCCGCTTATAGAAAGTAAAACCCTTGCCCCGTTTATACATAACAAAACGATAGACAAGGCGCGGGACAGTTTCAGAATAGACGAAAAAACAAAAATTTATTTTAAATCTTTAAAGATTTAAAGGAGAAATTATGGCAAAAGACTATGAAGGTAAACTTGGGATAGGACAGATTATTTTCTGTATTATCGCGGCGGCGACGCTTTGCATACCATTTATCATTGATCCTATGGAGTTTTCGTACGATCATATCTTACCCATTGCGGAAAGCGATATCAATTTTTGGCAAGATGGGTATATACACGTTTTGTTTGAGACCGTGGGCATAGCGGATAAAATACCGCAGGTAATTTACGATATAATTCCCTACGCGTTCGTTGCGTTCTACGGGATTTTAGCGTTCGATATCGTGTTCGCACTTTTGATGATGATTATAAGAAACGAAGTTATGCGCGTACTCGTAAGAACTATAAGCGTTCTTTTAGGATTCGTTATGCTTGCCGTAAACGTCGTAATGCTTGCTACCGTTGCGGGGGTTTTCGCTAACTATTTCAAATACGTTTCCGATACCGGAACACCGATATTCGACTATCTTAAAAATTCGGGCGTGATCTTCTTCGCCGGCGTTATGATATTCTCGCTTATCGCTATGGTAAAACAGTTCTCTTCTTTCTTCGGAAAAACACGCTGAACAATTAAAACTTAAAAACACAAAACCCGCAGCAAATTGCTGCGGGTTTTTATTCTCTTTATGCGTGGCACAATACTCTTATTTTACCGATCTGCGGTATTTTTCCGCTTCCCAGTGATTGATAAAGTACACTTCTTTTTCGTTCATCTTGGAAATGGTAAGCCCCGCGTTTTTAACTGCGGTGATAACGAATAAATACGCCGCCAAAGTTTCTTCTAACGTCGTCGCCTGCTTTTCGTCGGTATTGTAAACCGCCGTGCCGTTCTTTACGGTGAGTTTTTCGGGCGAAAACTGTAAAATATTGTTAAGGTAAACCAACTGGTCGGGATATAACGGATATTCGTCTAAAAACGCTTTTGTTAAACCGTTCGCCTTTATAAAGTCGCACACGATAGGCGTTTCCGATATAAATTCCGCCCCGCTTGCCTTAAGTTTTACAGCCGTAAAATCGCTATACAATCCAAAATGCTTACGGATTGTTTCGTTCACGTCTTTGTTGAGTTTTTTAACCCTTTCTATATCGTCGCAGTTTATTACGAGTCCGTGATTTTTCATAAAAATCACTTCGGGATAAAGTCCGTTCTTATCTACGTAGTTCTCGATTGCCTTTTTCATAGCAAGAGTTAATTCAAACCCCGGATTTATATAAGGTAAGAATATAAACCCGAAATCTTTGCCGCCGAATATCTTTTCGGCAATTTTTTCGCCTTCCATACTGCAAGTTAAAACGTTAGCGTATACCGAATGGGTATGTATTACGTATTTTTTTAAGATTGCGTGGAAACCGACTTCCACACTCGGACGAAGGGTCGGCACGCCGTCAAGTTCCACGATAGAAGACTTGGAGATTTCCGCACTCTCCTTTTCGTAATCCTTTTTAACGGATAAATCCACCGAAGCGTAATAGTCGGATATCTTCTTTTTATCGACTGCAACGAATGCGTTGTTTGCCGTAATATCTTTAAGCCTGTACCCCGAAGCCTTAATCAGCATCAGCCCCGCTTTATCGTTTTTAACCGAAGTATTTCCGCCACCGCCCTGCGTATAATCCGCACGGTTGCCTGCGTACTGCGATATTTCTATTAAATCCTGTATCGTCTGTTTCATAGTAAGTTTACTCCGTAATTATACTCTCGCTTTAAGCACGGAATTTTCGTATTCCTTTACCTTTTCGAACCAGTTGTCGCCGTCAACGTTCTGGCGTTTTAAGTATTCGTTCCAGATATCGCCGAACGGCAAGGTCTTCGCTTCTTCCTGCATTACCAAAAGTTCGGTATAATTACCCGCTTCCTGAAGGGCTTTGAGTTTTGCGTTGGGCTGTAAAAGCGCGAATAACAATGCTTTCTGCATATTTCTTGCGCCTACCGTCCACGCCGCTATTCTGTTGATACTTGCGTCGAAATAGTCGAGTGCGATAAATACCCTGTTTATCGCGTCGTTTCTGACTATTTCCTTGGCAATTTCTTTGGTTTCGTCGTCGAAAAGAACTACGTGGTCGGAATCCCAACGTACGGGACGCGTAACGTGCAGCGCAATTTCAGGGAAGAAACAGAGAAGTGCGGATATTTTATCCGAAACGACTTCGGTAGGATGATAATGCCCGTTATCCATAAGCGGCAGACAACCTTTACGCGCAGCGTAAGAAAGAGTAAATTCCGCGCTGCCTACGGTATAACTTTCCACGCCTATACCGAAAACTTTGCTTTCTATACAGGGCTTAACGAGTGTTTTATCGTAATCGCTTAAAATCGCGTCGATAGACTCTTTATAACGAAGTCTGGGCGTCATTCTGTCCGCGGGAATATCTTTAAGCCCGTCGCCCGTCCAGATGTTCATAACGCAAGGAATACCCGTTTCTCTTGCAAAATACTCGGAAATCTTTATGCAGGCTTTGCCGTGCGCTATCCAGAAATCGCGTATCTTTTTATCGGGCGAAGAAAGCGTAAGCCCGCTTTTTGCCATAGGATGCGCAAAGAAAGTCGGGTTAAAATCCAAGCCGATGTTATACTTTTTAGCAAATTCCACCCACTTTTTAAAGTGCTTGGGTTCGAGTTTATCTCTGTCCACCCACTCGCCGTCTTCAAATATAGCGTAGCAGGCGTGAACGTTGATTTTCTTCTTGCCCGGAACAAGGCTTATCACTTTTTCAAGGTCAGCCATAAGTTCTTCGGGATTTCTGGCCTTTCCCATATAGTTGCCTGTGGTCTGAATACCGCCCGTCAAAGGTCCCTTATGGTCGAAACCGTTCACGTCGTCCCCCTGCCAACAATGCAAGGAAACGGGAATATCCGCAAGCGTATCAAGCGCTTTGTCGGTATCAATACCGTACTTTGCGAAAACGTGCTTCGCACTCTGATAATCCGTCATAATCTTTCTCCGTTAATTTTATTTAAAATATATTTAATATATTTTACCTTGTTTTATTCGCCGCAAGCGTCTAAAAGCGGCTTTATTTTCTCTATCGGAAGCCCTATAACGTTATAAACGCTGCCCGATACTTTTTTTACTAATCCGAACCCGTCCTGAACCCCATAACTTCCTGCCTTATCCAACGGCTTGCCGGTTGCAACGTATTCCTTAATAAGCCGTTCGGACAAGTCGTTAAAAAGCACAGTGGACTTGTCAAACCCCAAAACCTGCGCGTTATCGCTTATAACGGCGTAGCCCGTAATTACCGTATGTTCTTTGCCGGAAAGCATTTTAAGGGTGTTTATAGCGTCCGCCGCGTCTTTCGGTTTTCCCAAAATTTTACCATTAAGACAAACTACCGTATCCGCACCTATAACGGTTAAATTCTTTTCACCTTTTGCCTTCAACCTTAAAAACACTTCGGTCGCCTTGCCTTTGGCAAACGCAATCACCGTATCCACGGGACTTTCCGATAAGTCGGTCTCTTCAAAATTGCTTTTAACTACCGAGAATTTATATCCGAATTCTGTCAATATTTCTTTTCTTCTCGGCGAATTACTTGCAAGTATAATCATAATTAAAATAAGTATATCCGCGCTGCAAAATGCAAGCATTTTTCGCTTGGCACAACAAACATATATATCCGCGCTGTCGCTTGCGGTATGTATGTTCCGTCTCCCACCGACGGTGAACTTCAAACACACAAAAACTATTTGCCGTTTTTGCAAAACTACTAAATAAATCCGTACCCGCGCTGCAAAATGCAAGCATTTTTCGCTTGGCACAAATTTATTTAGTGCGTGCAAGCACGCAAATCGTTTCTACGTGTTTGGTTTGGGCAAACATATCGAACGGTCTTACGCTGTCTATAACGTAATCCCCGCAAGGGTTTTCGGCTTTCTTTATCTCCGAACCGTCGTGATAAAGAGTGCCCGTTATAAGCCCTACGTCCCGCGCAAGCGTGGACGGCTTACAGGAAACGTAAATTATTCTGTCCGCTTTACTTGCCTTAACCGCGTTAATCACTTTTATATCGCAACCCTTTCTCGGCGGATCAAGCACGATAACCGTTTTATTACCTTCACTCTTCTCTCGATGAATTACGTCAGGCAGAATTTCTTCGCATTTGCCTTGATAATTACTGATTTTATCTTCTAATCCGTTTTGTTTTGCAAGAAGATTTGCAAGGCTTACCGCTTCCGGCACTATTTCTATACCGATAGCCTTTTTAGCGCGTTTTGCAAGCAGCGCAGTCATAAGCCCCGCACCGCTATAAGCGTCGATAACCGTTGTATTTTCGTCCGCTTCGGCAAGCGCGCACACCGTAGAATACAACTTGGCGCACACGCAGTCGTTCACCTGCATAAAACTCTGCACGCCAACTTTATACCTTATGCCGAGCATATCGGCGGCAAAGTCTTTACTCCCGTAAATATGTATGAATTTTTCACCGTAAATAACGTTGGAACGGGCACGGTTTATATTTAAATAAAGTGCAAAAACGTATTTGACTTTATTCTGCAAAATCGCTATGAGTTTATTTTTTTCGGGCAAGTCGTTTAAGGTTGCGACTACCGTTATAATAAGTTTGCCCTTGACTTCTTTAACGGCTATCTCCCGGATATCGCCGGAATTAGATTTTTCGTCATACCCCGTCAAGCCGCATAATTCAAAATATTCCTTAAACGCTGCGATAACGTCCGCCGTCCACACGGCGTTTATAGGACAATCGGAAACGGGCACTACCCTGTGCGAATTCTCGGCATAAAAACCGATAAGCGTTCTGCCGTGCCCGTCTGACGATACCGGCAGTTGCAGTTTGTTTCTGTACCTAAACTCGTCATCCCCGCGCACGGTGGGTTTTACCGATACTTCGGTAAACGCAATTTTTCTAAAACAGTTGGTTATATTCTCTTCTTTCAGTTTTAACTGAAAGGCGTACCTGACGTGTTGAAGTTGACAGCCGCCGCATTTCCCGAATACGGGACATTTAGGTCTTATACGTTCTTCCGCGGGAGTTAACACTTCTTCCACTTTGGCGTAAGCATAGCCAGACGCCACTTTCAGAACTTTATACCTTATCTTTTCGCCGACGAGCGCAAACGGCACGAAAACGATTATTCCGTTATCCTTTAACACCCCTTCTCCGTTCATCCCCAAAGCGATAACGGTGCCTTCTCTTACGTCGTTTTTGTTCATCTTTCCGTAAAACCTTATACTCTTACTTGATTATTTTACCTAAATACCTGTCGATAAGCGTTCTGACCACAAAAACAAACCTGTCGTACAAAAAGTAAAAAATCAAGCCGATAACGCCCACGGCATATAATATATAATCGTTAATCCATTGAAAGTAATGCGGTAAGTCGTTAAAATCCAGCCCCATTACCATCGTATAATAAAAATATATTCCGTAAAAGATTGCAACGCACCAAATAAGCCCGATAAGGTGAGAAATATATTTCTTAACTTTTCTGTCCTTTAAATAACAGTTTACTATCGGATATATTCCGAAAAAGGCGAAATACGCGGGAAATACGAAAGAATAAACAAAATTAAACCACCCGAATATCAGCCCTAAAACTCCACCCGCAAGATATGCAAGCACACAGCCCTTATAAGACTTAACGTATAAAGGCAGCATAACGAAAACCGACGCTATTATAAGCGCGAATACGTCGAAAAATCCGACGTAAATTCCGACGGCAAGAGAAATAGAAACAAGCCCCGCGGATATTGCCGAAACGGTTATAGTGCGACTTTTCATTTTATCTGCAGCACATATTGCACATCATATTCATACAGCACCAAGTCGCGCAGAAAGACAGACAATCGTTTGCACCGCTGCCGCCCATCTGCTGTTCGTTGCTGCCGTACGCACCTTGCGCGTTGCCCGAACGGAACTGACTTTCGCTATAAGACATCTTCTGTTTGAGTTTGGAATACGCGTCCGCATACTTTTGATTATGCGGTTCCATATTAAGCGCGATTTCCAACTGCTTTTTACTCTCGTTAATCCAGTTCTTTTTATAGAATACGACCGATTGTAAATAGTGCCACTCGGCGTTCCTGTCGTTGATATCGTCAAGCACGCGTTGCGCTTCGTTTATCTGATTGCTTCTGATAAGCCTTTCCACTTCGGAAAAATCGTAAGAAGTGCCGTTCTCGTTCATCTTTTCACTCCTGTTTCTTTTAATTTCTGCGTAAGCGGTTTCAAGTTTAGTAAGATTACGCGCCGCGTCGTTGCCGATTTCCCCCTCGTAAAACCTTTCGCGCGAATACTTATCTTTCAGTTTCGCGTACTGTTCTTCGATTTCGGCGTCGGTGGCGTTTTCGTTTACGCCTAAGATTTTGTAGTATTCTTGCATTTTTTATACTCCATAACGTTTTTTGTTTTTACGAATAACCCCTTATAAAGAATATTATCCGTTAAATCGTGATTAAAATTATAGGAAACTGTTTTAGCACACTCATAAATGCGGGACAGTATTCCGCCGAATATAATTTCAAGTTCGCTTTTTTTAGCGGCAATCAAACTCTCTTTATCGGAAAATTCCTTATACGCGTTGATAAACACGTTAAAACTGCCGCTTTTTTTGTCCTTATCAAAATCGTCAAGCGCGTCTATGAGATAAATCCATTTGCCGAGATTATAGGAAAGTTCCCCTATGTCGTCGGTAAATTTATCCCCTGTAAGTGCTTTGACTATCTCTCTCATCATACTGCCGAAAGGATCGGACACTATATCGATACTGTCGGAATTCTGTTTTTCAAGCGCTATCAGCGTTTGATAATTGTCTTTTACCGTTTTATCCAAAAGCGGTTCGACTTTTTTTGCCTTTTTATACGCCTTTTTAAATAACGAACGCTTTATTCTGCCCTTGCCTTCGTCTATAACGTTATCAGACAACTTATAGTAGGCTAAAATAACGTTAAGCGCGGCAATTCTTAAAGACAACGCGTCGGGCGTTGCTACGGGGCGTTTTACTATATGGTGCAAAATGCACCGTTCTTTCTTTATTTCAAAATCTTCGCCTATAACGTTGTGAACGAAAACGGACAAAAACGTCAAGTCGTAATTTAACAGAAAGCGTCCGCGCGTACCGCACGTTTTCCCTATACTCTTACAAAGCCCGCAGTACGCCGCCTTATAAAGCACCGTGTCTTTAACGTAAAGATTAGGAAAATCGGTAGTTATATAGCCGAACATTGTATCCGTTTATCCCCTTTTTCTCGGCACGAGTCCGACTTTCTTATATACCTTTGCAAGCGTTTTATAGGCTATTCTTTCCGCCCGTTCAGCACCGGACTTCAATACGTCGTCAAGGTAATCTTTGTTGGCAAGAAGTTTGTTCTTTTCAAGCCTTATCGGTTCGGTAACAGCGGCAACCGCTTCACCAACCTTTAACTTAAAGTCGCCGTAGCCGCAACCTGCAAATTCTTCTTCCGCCTGTTCTACGGTCTTTCCGCTTACAGCCGCGTAAATCGTCAGAAGATTAGTTATCCCCGGCTTATCGGCGCTGCAAATAATCCTGTTGTCGCTGTCGGTTACCGCGCGCTTAAACTTCCTTATAACCGCGTCCGTATCATCGTCCATAGATATAAACGCGTTCAGATTAGCGTCCGACTTGCTCATTTTTTTCATCGGCTCTTGCAGACTCATAACCCGCGCGGCGGTCTTCGGAATATAGCCGTCGGGAACTTTAAAGGTTTCGCCGAAACGATTGTTAAACCTTATCGCTATATCTCTGGAAAGTTCCAAGTGCTGTTTCTGGTCCGCACCTACCGGCACTATATCCGTCTGATAAAGCAGAATATCCGACGCCATAAGCACGGGATAGTCCATTAACCCCATATTGATATTATCTTCGTGTGATTTGCTCTTTTCCTTAAACTGCGTCATACGCGAAAGTTCGCCCGGATAACAAATAGTGTTAAGTACCCAGGTAAGTTCGGCGTGCGCGGAAACGTGCGACTGCACGAACAGTATGGATTTTTCGGGATCTATGCCGCACGCAAGATATAGCGCGGCAAGTTCGTAAACGTTTTTACGAAGAGTAGCGGGATCTTGCCTGACAGTTAAAGTATGCAGATCCGCCACGGAAAAAATACTGTTGTAATCGTCCTGTAATTTCTTGAAATTGCGCAGCGCACCGAGATAGTTGCCTATCGTTAAAATGCCGCTCGGCTGAATCGCGCTGAATAAAACTTTCTTATCTTCCATAATCATCCTTGAAAAGTTCCCGATTTATTTCGCCGCAAAGTCGCAGACGGCTTTAACGGTTTCGGTTTTATCTATAACTTCAGTAAATCTCCTTTCCTTACTCTTTAACTGTGAGATCTGCAAAGGTATCGGGCAAGCGGATAAAGTTTCAAGCGCCTGCGCCGCCTTAAACGGGTCTTTCACCGTCTTCCCGCTTATCGATTTTAACACGTTTTGCGAGAATTTATACGGGCTTGCCGTGGACAATACCACCATTTTATTTTTACTGCCCGAACGCACGGAATAGGTCTCCGCCGCTTTCAACGCGACGGCGGTATGCGGATCTGCAAGATAACCGCTGTTTTCAAAAACGTCGCATATAACTTCCGAACACTCTTCTTCGTCGCAATAGTCCGCAAAGAATTCCGCGCTTACGGCGGCTTGTTCGGCTTTGGTTATGCTGTATTTGCCAGATTTTTTAAGATCTTCCATACGCTTTGCGGTAAGTTCTCCGTCCCTTCCCGAAAGTTCGAATACAAGTCTTTCCAAATTGCTTGAAATAAGTATGTCCATAGACGGGGACATAGTCTTAAAGAACTCTCTGTTCGCGTCGTAAGTGCCGCTTTCAAAAAATTCCGTAAGCACGTTGTTTGAGTTGGACGCACAAACGAGTTTTTCTATCGGAAGCCCCATTTTTTTTGCGTAATATCCCGCCAAAATATTACCGAAATTGCCCGTAGGCACGGTAAAGTCGATTTTATCGCCTAATTTTATCTCGCCCGAATTAACAAGATCTAAGTAAGCGGAAAAATAATAGGCTATCTGCGGCACGAGTCTGCCGAAGTTAATGGAATTCGCGCTGGACAGCACGACGTTTTCCGCCGCAAGTTCGGCGGCGATTTCCTTACTCGTAAATATCTTTTTCACGGCGGTCTGGCAATCGTCGAAATTGCCGTTCACACCGACTACGTTTACGTTATCCCCTTCTTGCGTGCACATCTGCATTTTTTGCATATCCGAAACGCCTTCGGAAGGATAAAATACGCAGATTTTAATACCTTTCTGATTTTTAAATCCTTCAAGCGCCGCTTTACCCGTGTCGCCGCTTGTTGCAACGAGAATAAGGATATTCTCTTTAACACCCGATAAGTCCGCCCCCTTACGCATAAGATACGGCAAAAGCGTGAGCGCAATATCTTTAAACGCCAAAGTCGGGCCGTGGAACAATTCCAGCACGAAAAGTCCGTCGCCTATTTTAACGACGGGCGCGGCGTCGCCTTCTTCAAACCGCGCGTACGCCTTTTTACAGGCTGCAAGAAGTTCCGCCTTGTCGTATTCGGTAAGAAAAGAACCGATTACCGTAGCAGCGCGTTCCGCATAGTCCATAGAAAGCATACCGCAAAGCGCGTCTTTAAGGTTCGGAAAAGTCTGCGGAACGAAAAGCCCGCCGTCTTCCGACAACCCTTTGGTGATAGCGTTTGCGGCGTTTTCCGCCGTGTATTTTCCGCGGGTGCTTATAAACTGCATATACCTTCTCCTGAAATAAAAATAAAAGCCGAGAATTCCCCGACTTTTATTTTACTACATTTTAATAATAAAAAGCAAGTTAATCGACGTACTTTAATACAAAGTCCGGCAAATCTTCTTTCAATCCGCTGCAAGTTAAAACGAATTTAACGCCGAATTCCTGTTCAAGCATCTCAATCGTGCTGAAAACGCTTTCTATTTCTTTCGGCGCTTTACCGCATATACGCGCCACACCGTCGACAAACACGTATTCGTTATCGCCGTTAGAAGCGACTATACCTTTTAAAAACCCGCGGAATTCGTCTTCCGTAGAAACACCGAAATCGGACGTGGTAAGAAATCTTATCGGCATTTTAAGTTCAAAGCCGTATTTGTCCGAATCGGTTATGTAAACGACGTGCCCTTTAGCGGTGTCTTTTACCGAATTAGCAAAATCAATAATGGCTTTCGTCTTTCCCGTGCCCTTAGGTCCGTAAAAAATCTTCATAATAAAACTCCCTAAACTTTTATTACTATAATTATACAATATCTCGTCTTAAATTACAATAGTTAAGCGAAATTTTTTATATTTTATTTCGACGATAACGCGTTATGCAACTCGGGATCTGCCGCTATTAAAATAGCCACTAATTCTTCGTCCGTCATAACGGTACAGCGCCCGTCCGCATACTCTTTGTCTATTACTTCCTTCATTTTAGCGACGATCTGATGGCTCTTTGCAATTTTCTTTGCGCCTTTAAGCTGGTAATGCTGATTTATCCAGTACGCTATACCCGCAAGCCCGCTCGTATTGTTTATCGCCACCGTCATAGGACGGTTAAGTATCTTTTTGGTGTTGAAAACGTTGTATATTTCTTCGTTTTTAAGCATACCGTCCGCGTGGATACCCGCTCTCGTCGAGTTGAAACTTTTGCCTACGAACGGCGTTCTCGGCGGGATAGAATAACCTATCTCTTTTTCGAAATAATCGGCTATATCGCTTATTGCGGTGAAATCCATACCGTCCGTAGTACCCTTAAACGAAGCGTATTCTATCGCCATTGCCTCCAAAGGACAGTTGCCCGTTCTTTCGCCGACGCCTAAAAGCGAACAGTTTACCGCCGCGCAACCGTAAAGCCAAGCGGTATCGGCGTTGGTTACCACTTTGTAAAAATCGTTATGCCCGTGCCACTCTAAAAGCGCGCTGGGCACTTTTGCATAATGCTTTAAGCCGTAAATTATGCCCTGTACGCTTCTGGGGATTGCCGCACCGGAAAAGTTTACGCCGAACCCCATAGTATCGCACGCCCTTATCTTTATCGGAATACCGCTTTCTTCCATAAGGTTCATAAGTTCGGACGCAAACGGAATAACGAAACCGTAAAAATCCGCGCGCGTAATATCTTCGAAATGGCATCTCGGTCTTATGCCCGCGGAAAGCGCGTCTTTAACCGTGCCGAGATATTTATCCATCGCTTGCGCTCTGGTTAAGTTCATCTTTTTAAATATATGATAGTCGGAACAACTTACGAGTATGCCCGTTTCTTTTATTTCCATATCCTTAACGAGTTGGAAGTCCTGTTTATTAGCCCTTATCCAACTGGTAACTTCGGGAAATTCCAGCCCCAAATCACGGCACGCCGCGGCGGCCTTTCTGTCCTTCTCCGAATAAAGGAAAAATTCCGACTGTCTGACTATGCCCTTTTTTCCGCCGAGACGCGACATAAGTTTAAAGAGTTCTACCATCTGTTCCACGGTAAAGGGCGACATAGATTGCTGTCCGTCGCGGAAAGTGGTATCGGTTATCCAGATCTCTTTGGGCATACCCATAGGAACTGCCGTATTGTTGAATATAATTTTCGGCACGTGTTCGTAGTCGAAAACGTCCCTGAAAAGTTGCGGATGTTTAACGTCCTGCAAGGGATATTTATAATACCCCTCTTCAAGCAGGTTGGTTTTTTTGTTAATTCCGATAGTTTTTTTCATCAGTTTATCTCCTTGATAAATTGCGCTATTCTGTCTATGCCTTCTTTAATATCTTCCATAGAAGTCGCATAAGAAAGCCTTATACAGTTATCGTTTCCGAACGCCACCCCCGGTACTACCGCAACGCCTTTTTTAAGCGCCGCGTCGGCAAAAGACAGCGAACCGTCTATTTTCTGCCCCTGATACGCCTTGCCGTAAACGCCCGATACGTCCACGAACATATAGAAAGCACCCGCGGGTTCGGAATATTTAAGACAGGGTATTTCGTCAATGCGTTTCATCATATACTTTCTGCGCTCGTCGAAAACCCTTTGCATTTCGGCTACGAATTTTTCGCTTTCCTTGGACGCCAACGCTTCGACGGACGCGTACTGCGCAATGGAACAGGCGTTGCTCGTCGTATGGCTCTGCATACTCGAAACGGCTTTGGCAATCTCAACGGGCGCGGCGATATAGCCTATACGCCAGCCCGTCATAGAATAAGTCTTACTCATACCGTTGACGACGACCGTATGTTCTTTAAGGAATTCCCCGCACGCCGCTATAGAATAATGTTTCGCACCGCCGTAAACGAGTTTTTCGTAAATCTCGTCCGAAACGACGTATAAACCGTGTTTTTCAATAACTTTTGCAAGCGATTTAATCTCTTCTTCAGAATAAACCGCACCCGTCGGATTGTTCGGCGAGTTGAGTATAAAACATTTGGTTTTATCGGTTATGGCGTTTTCAAGTTCTTCGGCGGTGATTTTATAGCCGTTTTCCGCCTTGGTATTAACGAATACCGTCTTGCCGCCCGCAAGCCCCACGAGTTCGGGGTAGGTAAGCCAGTAAGGCGAAGGCAATATAACTTCGTCCCCGTCGTCAACTATTGCGCATATAGCGTGGTACAAAGAACTCTTCGCGCCGGACGACACGACTATCTGCGAAGGTTCGTAGTTAAGCCCGTTATCTTTAAGCAGTTTTTCGCATATCGCAATTTTAAGTTCTTGCATACCGGAAGCGGGAGTGTATTTGGTAAAGCCTATGTCAAGCGCGTGTTTTGCTGCGTTTATTATGTATTCGGGCGTATTGAAATCAGGTTCGCCCGCGCCGAAACCTATAACCGAAATGCCAGACGCTTTCATCTTCTTTGCCTTTGCCGTTATTTCCAGCGTCAAAGACGGTTTAATATTGCTGACTTTCTTGGAAACCATACTCTTTCTCCTTTATTCTTCGTCAAAACCAGCCGCAAGCCTACTTTCCCTGTCGGCAATGGTGAGTGCTTCTATCATCTCGTCAAGATCTCCCATCATAAAACTGTCTATAGAATACAGCGTAAGTTTTATTCTGTGGTCGGTCACACGCCCGTCGGGGAAATTGTAAGTCCGTATCCGTTCCGAACGGTCGCCCGTACCCACCTGACTTCGTCTATTCTCCGAATATTCCTTGTCCGCCTGCGACTGATAGTAATCGTAAAGGCGGCTTTTTAATACTTTCATAGCCTTTTCGCGGTTTTTAGTCTGCGAACGTTCGTCCTGACACAACACCACTATCCCCGTCGGAATATGCGTAAGTCTTATACAGGATTCCGTCTTGTTTATGTGCTGCCCGCCCGCACCGCTGGAACGCAAGGTATCTACGCGCAAATCCTTTTCGTCGATATTTATTTCTACGTCCGTTGCCTCGGGCAGCACCGCAACCGTTGCGGTGGATGTGTGTACTCTGCCCTGCGATTCCGTCTCCGGAACGCGCTGAACGCGGTGCACGCCGCTTTCAAATTTAAGTTTCCCGAACGCGGACTTGCCGGAAATGGAAAACACCACTTCCTTAACGCCGCCGAGTTCGGTTGAGTTATTGTCAATCTCTTCGGTTTTCCAGCGGTTCTTTTCTGCGTACTTTACGTACATACGATATAATTCGTAGGCAAACAGGCTGGCCTCTTCGCCGCCCGCACCCGCACGGATTTCCATAATAACGTTTTTGTCGTCGTCGGGGTTTTTAGGAAGCAGCAACACGCGGAGTTCGGAAGAAATAGTCGCGATTTTATCCTTACAGGACAAAATCTCTTCTTGCATAAGTTCCTTCATTTCCCTATCCTGTTCCGTAGCCAAATCCCGTTCCAGATCGGACAGTTCTTTATTTACCTTTTTATATTCCAGATATTTTTCTACCGTTTCGGACATATCGGCAAGTTCTTTGGTGTACGCTTTCCACTCGTCCATACGCGCGATAACTTCCGCGCTGCCGACGAGTTCGTTTAATTTATCGTAGCGTTCCAACATCTTGTCGAGTTTTTTAAACATTAAAGCACCGCCTTTATGATTCTGTCGATATTTTCGTAATCTTTTATAATTTCCACCTGCGAAAACCCGCTTGAAGAAAGCATATCTCTTATTATTTCCGCCTGCCCAGCACCGCACTCTAAAAACAGCGCGCCGCCCTCGTTTAAGAACTTGGGCGCTTCTTTTGCGATTATGCGGTAAAAATGCAATCCGTCTTCTCCGCCGTCAAGTGCCGAAAGCGGTTCGAAATCCCGTATTTCTCTCTGCAAGCCCTTTATATCTTCGCTTTTTATATACGGCGGGTTGGATACTATCACGTCGAATTTTTCCGTATCGAAAGTCCCGAACATATCGCTTAAAACGAATTTTATCTTCGCGCCGTTTAATTTTTCGTTTTCTTCGGCAAGTTTAAGCGCGTCGAGACTTATATCTGAAGCGTACACGGTTGCGCCCGTTTCTTTGCTTATAACGACCGCTATCGCGCCGCTGCCCGTGCATAAATCCAGCACGGTTTTGGTTTCGTCTATATATTTTAACGCGTTTTCCGTCAAAAGTTCGGTTTCGGGGCGCGGAATAAGCGCTCTTTCGTCCAATTTTATATTATACCCGTAAAAATCGGTATCGCCTACGCAGTACCAAAGCGGTCTGCCCGTAATTCTTTCGTCCGTCAGCGCGTATATCTTTTCCGTATTCTTTACCGACACCAAATTATCGGTATTTACTTCGTCCCGCTTTATTTTAAGCGTTAAAGAGACTATCCAATCCGCCTCGGCGTCTTCTTCTATGCCGTGTTCTTTAAGTTTCGCCTTTACCTTATTAAGCACTTCCGAACGCTTTTCGGGCAAAGCGAATTTCCGTTCGGCAACAGCGTCGTCGTTATCCATTTCGTAAACCGCCTTAAAGGAAGTGATCGCCACTTCAAGCATTTCGTTATCAGGTTCTCTCGTCGTTAAAAGTTGCAATAAAAACCCCGGGGCTTTAAGCGGCAACACCAAAGGACTTTTTGTTTTGGAAAGCAGTTTTAAAAGTTCGTAGGAAATCCCCGCCACCAGCGGCAAAAGCGCGATTTTCAAAAGCACCCTTAACGCGCCCTGTACGCTTTGACCTAAAAGCGCTTCCACGCACGCCATAACGATTATGCTTATAAACAGCACGAAAACTATAAAAGTCGTGCCGCACCTATCGTGCACGCGCGGGCATTTTTTAGCATTTTCGACGGTTAAATCAAGCCCCCGCTCGAAACAGGTTATCGTTTTATGTTCCGCACCGTGATACATAAAAGTTCGCCGTATGTCTTTAAGCAGCGATACCGAAAGTATATACAGTACGAAAATAAGCAGTTTTACCCCGCCTTCGATAAAATTTTTAGCCCATATGCCGAACTTTATATTAAAAAGGCTTTCCAGCCCGCCGCGGATAAGTTGCGGTAAAAACATAAAGAGAACCACGGCAAGTGCCAGCCCCAAAAGAACGGATATAACGCTTACTACCGTCATAACGTTGATTTTAAGTTTTTCGGCAAGCCATTTTTCGAACTTGGAAGGTTCGCCTTCGCCGTACACTTCTGCGGAACGCATCAGCGTTTTAGTGCCGCCGAACAGCGCGTCTATAAACGCCACTACCCCGCGGATTAAAGGCAAACGCAAAAAAAAGTTCTTACGGGCGGCGTTTTTTCGCTTGGTTTCCAAGCGGATAACCCCGTCCGCATCACGAACGGCGGTCGCCTCCGCCTTTGCTCCGCGCATATAAACGCCTTCCAGTACCGCTTGCCCGCCGATAGATACGCGCGTTTTAAGTTTTTCCGCTTTGTTTTTACTCATATCGCAAGGTATAAAAAACGGCTTTAAGGTACAAATACTCCTTAAAGCCGTGCTTGAAATAAGACCTATTTTGCTTTGCTGTATCTCTTGTTGAATTTATCAACACGGCCGCCGGTATCAACCAGTTTTTGTTTACCAGTAAAGAAGGGATGACATTTGCTGCAAATATCAACCTTTATAACGTCTGTTTTTTTAGTTGAACCGGTCTTAAACGTTTCACCGCAAGCGCAAACCACGGTAACTTCGTGATAGTCCGGATGAATTTCCTGTTTCATAACGCACCTCTAAATGTATTTTACCGTGTTATTATATTATATTTTATCGAAATAGTCAACTGTTAACAGTCGTTTTTTTGAATTTTAAATAAATTTATTTTTAATCGCACAGTTTTTCTCAAGTGGTTATTATTTGCTTGCAATTTGTTCGGTTTTGTTGTACAATATGGTAAATTTTGAATTTAACGGAGAGAATATGAAAGGTTATAAACTCGTAAAACCTTTTAATCTGGCGGAAAAAGAAGCGGCGGATAACGCAAACAGCAATACCGTATGCAAAGTCCGCACTACGAAAGCGCTCATCACCCTGCCGGACGTTTTACGCTACACGGGCGAAACCGAAGGGACGAACGCGATTATGGGCAGCGCCGGTATAGGTATTCTGAGTGAAACGGAACAAAACCTGTTCGATCTCGAAAAAGGTCAGCGCGTTTACGTCGAACCCGTAAGAGAGTGCAACGAGTGTTATAACTGCAAAAAAGGCGATTTCGGCAAATGTTCTGATTTACGCGTCGCAGGTGAAGATTTCGACGGATTTTTAAGCGATTTCATCTCCGCCGAACACGAAAAACTCTTCGCCCTGCCCGACAGCGTGTCTGATAAAGAAGCGCTTTTTATACGTCACATCTCCCTTGCCCTTGCGGTATTTGACAAACTGAATATTCAGAAAGGCGATTACGTTGCCGTAGTCGGCGCAAACAATTTCGGCAACATATTCTCTCAACTGCTTATATATTATCAGGCAGTTCCCATCGTCGCTTCGCTGGACGAAGAAGATTACGAAGCGGTTAAAAAATCGGGCATCTACTACGCGTTAGGCCCTAACGACAACTGGCCGAAAGAAGTGGCGAGTATCACCAGCGGGCGTATGACGGACAAAGTCGTTTACGTTGCCGACTGCAATATTCCCGTAGCGAAGGCATTTTCTCTCGCCTCTTTCGGCGCGGCGATAGTGTTTACCGGCACGACTAATAAAACGGGCCCCGTTGCTTTTACGCAGGCGGTCAAAAAACAACTCGATATCCATTTTTTAAACAACGGTTTCGGCAATACCGCGGCAAGCATAAACCTTATAGCAAACAAGGCGATAAACTTTACCCACCTTAAAGTGGCGGAATGTTCTTACGCCGAAGTGCCGATAGCCTTTAAAAACCTCGCGGAACAACTTGAAAAAACGGACAAAATAAGCGAAACGATAGTAAGCCTTATATAATTATAAAACCGATTTAATTTAAATAGCCGC